>JBKJSW010000247.1:0-2890 GCA_046595765.1 Ahniellaceae bacterium | reverse complement strand
GGCCGCCGCTACCTTGGCCGGCAGATCGCGCGTGAAGCGATGGCAACTGGTCACCGTGGCGCCTGCGAGCAGCAATTCCAGCGCCATGGGCCGGCCCACGTGGTTGGACGCGCCGATCACGACCGCGTCCATGCCCCGTACGGGCCGATCGATGTTGGCCAGCAGCGTCATCACCGCTTTCGGCGTGCAAGGTCGCAGCCCCGGCTGGCGCAACGCGAGCCGACCGACGTTTTCCGCATGAAACCCGTCCACGTCCTTGTCGGGATCGATGCGCGCCACCAGTGCCGCGACATCGAGCGGCGGTGGCAGCGGCGCCTGCACCAGCACGCCGTGGATGGATGGATCGGCGTTGCAGCGGTCGATCAGGTCCAGCAACTGCCGCTGGGTCGTGGTGATGGGCAGGTCATGGTCGAACGCCGCGAAGCCCACGAAGGCGCAGGCGCGCCGCTTGTTGCGCACGTAGACGTGGGATGCCGCATCGTTCCCGACCAGGATGACCGCGAGGCCGGGTCGCGCCGCGCCGCGGGCGATGCGGGCCGTGACCTCGTCGCGCACGGCGTCGAGCACATTCTGTGCAATCGCCTTGCCGTCGAGGATGCGTGCGGTCATGTGCGGTCGCGTGCGGTCGGGCCGAAGATGATACTGGTTCGTGCCAGGTGCCTGCCCGCAGGCCTCAACGCCAGAAGGGAATCCGGTAGTCGCGGGGATGGTCGTCCGCTTCTGCGTGCGGACGTTGCACGGCAAGTTCGTGCCGGCCCCTTGCGAGGTTGCGGACGTCGATCAGGGCGACGATCACCGGCAGTCCGGTCTTCGGATCGCTGGCGAAATCGTAAGCCAGGTCCGCGACGGGCTGGCCATCGATTTCCACGCGATGGATGCGCGCATGGCACTGCAGCAGCTCGACGCGCCGACGATCACGTGCGCGCGAACTTTTCGGCTCGTCGAAGGCCCCTCGCGGGCAGGTTCGGCGCAAGGCACGGTTGTGCAGGTTGGGACGATACGGCACGGCAAGCCGCAGGTAATCGCCGGTGGACATTTCGCTCTCGATGAAGGGCAGCGGCGTTGCACTGGCCGGATCGCGCAGCGAGTCATAGTGGCCCGCGCGCAGTGTTCGCGCGGCACCCGGGCTGTCGGTCGGCACATACTCGAAGTTGCCCGCGCTTCGATCCGCCCGGTCGAGCTGGTACATCCATCCGATCCCGACCATTACCGACAGCACGATCACCGTCACGAATGCGCGGGCCCTGTGATTTCCTTCATGGCTCGCCACCAGCGCAAACGTCGGGTTTGACGAGCGCCCGATGCCACCTTGATAAGCGACGCGAAAAACCGCCGCGAGCACGCGTCCGAATCCGCGCCCGGGATCCAGGCGTGTGCCCAGCACTCCATCCAACGCCCGTGCGAAGAACAGTGGCGCGACCAGCAGCGCAAACAGGCCGGGCACCAGCAACAGGTGGTAACGGTCGATGCCAGGCACTTGTGCCAGTGCCAGAGAGAGCGCCAGCGCAATGGCGACAAAGCCCGTATAGATAAGGAACGTGCCCGCCAGGCTCACGCCCATCGCGAACACGAGCGTTGCGCGATCGTCAGCCCGTGCAATGCGATCGGGCATGCTGGGTGCCAGCGACTTCTCGATGGCGCGCTGGATGGCGCCAACGGGCAGCGTCTGCCAGCGGATGCCGTCGGGATACACCGAAGCCATGCCGACGAGCGAGATCCAATAGGCGCGCATCAGCAGGTGCACGACGAAAGTCGCCGCCAGGATCACGACCGATCCCTTGACGTAGAAATAGGCCATCAGCAAAGCGGTCGCCCAGCTGCGGTCGAGTCGGTTCTCGAGGCCAAAGTATCCCTGGTCGATCGCACCCGGCAGCTGCAACATAGCGAACACGGTGACGCCGGAAATCAACAGCTCGATTTCCCACGTCGGGGTGGTGCTGCCGGGGATCCGGTGAACCGGGGTGCTCGCTGGAGCCCTGGCGGGTTCGGCCACCTTGGCCTTTACGGTCCTGATCGTCTTGGTCATGGTGTGCAGGCTGCCAGAGGCGCGCTGCCCGCGGCAAGCTTGCGGCGATGCCGCTGCAAATCGGTAAAGGGATGCGGGGGCTTTGGGCCAGGCCGGAACGGCGCAGAGACCTCGGCCGCAGGCGCAGGAATCAGCGCACTGACTGATTCCGATGCGTTCAACCGCGCGGGGTCACTCCTGCAGGGCGCTCATCTTGTAAACCTGCGCTTCTTCGACCAGTGCCGCGAGCAGCTCGTCCGCCGCGAGCACCGCGCGCGTACCGACGCTGCGCGTTTCGAATTTATGGGTGGGCAACGCCGTCAGTCCCTGCAGCGCGGCCATGGCGAATAGTTCGCGCTTGGTGAGCCCGACCACGTCGCCGCTTGCCGCGCCTGGATAAACGCGCTGCTCCCCCAGTGACTTGGCGTCCATGTGCACTCCTCGGAAATGGTGTGAGCGATTCTGCACGCTCACGCCGGGTAATCACAGTCTCGGCGACGTTCCTGAGTTGATCACGTGGCGAGCGGCGTGGCACCGGAGCCGCGGCCCACTCTTCTAGCGCGTACGCGCCAGGAGCGCCGAGCCTCGCGACCAGCCACTGTTCTCCGTGGCTAATCGAAACCGTTGCGGAAGATCCCTGTGGGCACAGTCGCGAACGCGTCGTTGTTGCTGAAATCCGTATCGCCGCCCGGCACGGGGTGCGAGACAGTGGCTGAAGCGAGCAGGTTCGCGGTGAGCGCCGCTCCGGCCAGCGTGCGCGCGGTCAGAGTGAACACCAGCTGGCCACCCGAAGGCAGGCCGAGCGCTCCGGCGAGGTTGACGGCGGCTCCGACGACCGAGCCGTTGGGTGGGCATGTGGCACCGCCGCTCGCAACGCAGCTGTAG
>JBKJSW010000070.1:0-10400 GCA_046595765.1 Ahniellaceae bacterium | reverse complement strand
ACGCGGAGAAGGCGGGACGCGCCGAGACGCATGCTGCCGCACTGCGCGCCGCCCCTGCGGCCGACGCCTGGACCGCGGCGCGGCGTGCCCAGGCGCTGGGATGGTTAACCGCTGGCGCTGCGCAGTCGCGATGGCGCGAAATCTGGGCGGTTTGGCGTGCAGTGCAGGCGACGCAACGGCGCAGGTCGGGTACCAGTCAATCGGGAGTTGAAGATGGAACGTGAAGCGGAACAGCGCGTGCCGCCGCTGGTGGATGGCCCGAGCCTCGACTCCGGGCCGACGGCCGCCTCTCGCAACGACTCACTGCCGCAGTCGCTGCCCGACTCGGCCAGCGAACGCGTCGCCGCCCGCGCCGCCCTCGACTGGGTTGGCATGCGGGGCATCGCCATGCCCGTGGTGTTCGCCGTCGACCCCCTCCAAACGAGCGCCGCGTCGATCGGCGCATGGGTCGATCTTGCTGACCCGAATGCGCGTGGCATCCACATGTCGCGGATTTATTCATCGTTGCAGGCGCGGCTTGCCAATCGGCGCATGGATGCGGAGGCGCTGCGCGCGGTCCTCGACGCCATGCTTGCGTCGCAGTCGCAACTCTCGCGACGTGCGCTGGTGGAGATCTCGGCCGACCTGCTGCTGTTGCGGCCGGCGCTGGTCAGCGCGCTGTCCGGGTGGCAGCGCTATCCGTTGACGCTGCGTGCGCGCAAGTCGGAATCGGTTTTGTCATTCGAGCTCGAGTGGCGCGTGGGCTACTCGAGTACCTGTCCGAGCTCCGCCGCGCTCGCGCGGCGCGCGCAGGCCGACGCGTTTTCGGCGCGCTTCGGTGCCGGTGCCCTGGACGCCTCCGCCGTGGCGGCGTGGCTTGCGGGCCCCGATGGCATGGTCGCGACTGCGCATGCGCAACGCAGCCAGGCGCGCATGCGCATGCGCTGGGGCGAAGATTGCGCGTGGCCCGACATCGCCGCACTGATAGATCGTTGCGAAGCGGCGCTCGGGACGCCGTTGCAGACCGCAGTCAAGCGCATCGACGAGCAGGCATTCGCCGTGCGCAACGCGGAAAACCTCATGTTCTGCGAGGACGCCGCGCGTCGGCTCCATGCCGCATTCGCCCACGATGCTGCGGATGACTTCGACATCCACGTGGCGCACTTCGAGAGCCTGCACGCCCACGACGCCGTCGCATCGGTCAGCCGCTCGGGCCGTTACGCGACCCTCGCCGTGCTCGGCGCGTACTGATTCCAGAGACTTCGCGCGCGACTCAGCGCGCGAGCAGCAACTGCGGGTCGACGCGTGTCTCGAACAGGTTCATGCCCCAGTGGAGGTGCGGCCCGGTCGCGCGTCCGGTCGCGCCGACCGCGCCCACGATAGCGCCGCGCGCGACGCGCGCACCGACCTTTGCATCGATGCGACTGAGGTGCAGGAACGTCGAACTCAGGCCGTGGCCGTGATCGAGCACCAGCGTGCCACCCGTGAGGTAGAGATCCGGTGCCGCGAACGTTATGACGCCCGCGGCGGGGGCGCGCACGGCGGTGCCTTGCGGCGCCGCGAGATCGAATCCGGAATGCGGCGTACCGGGCGTACCGTTGTAGATGCGCTGGCTGCCGAACACGCCGCTGATACGCGCCTTCACCGGCAGGTCGAATCCTTCGCGCCAGTCCTGCCGATCATCGTCCCGCGTACGCACGGCGGCGACGGAGGCCTGTTCACGCGCGATGCGCGCCGCGATTGCGGGCGGCGGATCAACGGTAGCCGGCGGCACGCCGTTCACACGCTCGATCGCGAACGTGCGCGGCACGACGCTCACGCGATGCACCCGACGCGCGCCGGCGACATCGATCATGGCGATCTCGAGCGGCGCCGTCGCGTCGCGTGCGGCCGCCAGCAGGTATTCGCCGCGTGCGGAAACCCGCACCGCGCGCCCGTCGATCTCGATGGAGACCCCGGGCGGCACGCGCCCGAACGCTACTCCGCCCTGGGCTACGCTGCGCGGCAGGTCGTCGCCCGCGGCATGCAAGGCCAATGCGAGCAGCAGACACGGCGCGGCCAGCAGCATTCGCACCAACATCGAGGACATGCCCGGCCTCAATCGCGGCCGCGCGATGTCTCGAGCGCCATGCCGAGTTGCGAGTCGTCGAGGCGTTCGCCGTCCCATGCCAGATGGCCGTTGACCCAGGTCGCGGCGATTCGCGCCGTCATCGTCTCGCCCTCGAAGGGCGACCACCCGCATTTCGACAACAGGTCCTGCGGGCGGACGGCTTGCTGCCGCGTCGTGTCGACCAGGGTCAGGTCAGCGAACGCCCCTTCCCGCAGGAAGCCGCGACCCTTGATGCCGAACAATCGCGCCGGCGCGTGGCAGAACCGCTCCACCACCATTTCCACCGGCAGGTGTTGCAACGCGACCTGCAGCGCGTGCTGCACCAGCGGCAGCCCAGAGGGCGCTTCGAGGTAAGGCTGCGCCTTCTCCGCTGCCGTGTGCGGAGCGTGATCAGTCGCAAGAATGTCGATGCGGCCGGCGCTCAATGCCTCCGTGAGCGCAACCCGGTCGGACGCGAGCTTGATCGAGGGATTGCACTTGATGCGGTTGCCCAGGCGCGGGTAATCCGCAGCGTCGAAGTGCAGGTAATGGACGCAGGTCTCCGCGGTGATGCGCTTGGACTCGATCGGTCCCGGCGCGAACAGCAGGGATTCCTCGGCGGTCGACAGGTGCAGAACGTGCAGGCGCGCGTCGTGCCGCAGCGCAAGTTCGCGCGCGAGCAGCGTCGACTTGATGCAGGCCTCGCGCGAACGGATGTCCGGATGATCCACCGCGGTGAGCAGGCGTCCCTGCGCCACGGCCTCGGCCTGGTTGCGGTCGATGGTCGGCGTGTCCTCGCAGTGCGTGATCAGCAGCAGTGGCGCCTCGCGGAAGATCGCATCGAGCGTGGCGGGATCGTCGACCAGCATGTTGCCGGTGGACGCGCCCATGAAAACCTTGATGCCGCAGGCTTCGGTGGTGGTCGACCGGCGGATCACGTCAAGGTTGTCGTTGGTGGCCCCGAGGTAGAACGCATAGTTGGCGAGCGATGTCGCCGCCGCGCGCGAACGCTTGTCGCGGAGTGATTCGAAATCCGTCGCCGGAGGCCGGGTGTTGGGCATTTCCATGAAACTGGTAATGCCGCCGGCGACCGCGGCGCGCGATTCGGTGGCAATGGTCGCCTTGTATTCGAGCCCAGGTTCTCGGAAGTGGACCTGGGCGTCGATCAGGCCAGGCAACAGCAGCCGACCGGCCGCGTCGAACTCACGCTCGCCGCCGCGCACCCCGAAGCTGCCCCCGATCTGGTCGATCCGTCCGGCGCGTACGCGCACGTCGGCAGACCAGCAGCGGCCCTCGTTGACTAGTTGCGCATTGCGGATGATCCAGTCGCTCATGTGCTTCCGCTGCCCTCGCCGATGAACGCCGAGTTTAGCCGCCGGCGGCGTCGCGGCGTTGCGGCACCGGATCGAGGCCGCCTTCGCAGCCGGGATGGCAGCGCGCCACCCGTCGCAGCGCGAGCCAGCCGCCCGGGCCCGCGCCATGCTGCTCGATGGCCTCGATTGCGTACTGCGAGCAGGTGGGATGGAACCGGCAGCGCGCGCCGAGCAGTGGACTCACCCAGCGCCGATAGGCACGCAGCAACGCGACGAGTGGCTGCTCGAACATGTCGCCCATGCTGCCATGTCAAGCCCTCATGCGGTTGCCGGGGTAGGGGGCATGAGCTATAACAGCGCGCCTTCCGGCTGCCCTCGGCGTTTTCCAGCGCCGTGGCCGCCGGGATTTTTCAGGAAACCGCTGAACGCGTTCAGGGGTTTTTGGTTTGCACGGATGCAGTCCTCATTTTCCGGAGAAGTTTTCGATGGCCCCCAGTGCCACACGCAAGTCCGTTGCCGCCGCCAAGAAATCGAGCGCGGCCAAGAAGAAGTCGAAGTCCGCCGTGAAACCGCGCGCGAAGGCCAAGCCCGCGCCCGCGCGCAAATCCAAACCCGTCGCCAAGGCCGCGGTCAAGAAGACCAAGCCGGCCGCGCGTGCGGCGGCCAAGCCAGCAGCCCGTGGCACCAAGCCGAAGGGCGTTGTCGGCAAGTTGATGCAGAAGGTGGTCACCAGGGTGAAGGCCGCGACCAGCGGCCGTGCCGCGGTTGCGCGCAAGCCGGCAAAGCCGGTGCGCGTCGCGCTGAAAAAGGCCGGTCACGCCAAGCCGAGCCCGGCGAAGCGTCCCGTTGCGAAGAAAGTGGCGCCCTCCCGGAAGACGGCGAGTGCCCCGCGCAAGCCGCCGGTTGCGACGAAGACGGTCACGTCCACCCGCAAGGTCGCAGGCAAGGCCGTTCCGGTCGTGCGCAGGCCTATCGCCAAGCCCGCGCCGGCTGCCAAGCCGGCGAAGTCGGCACCGGTGAGATCCGGCCGTGCCGTCGCAGCTCCGGCGGCGGAGCATTCCTCCAGGGTCGCATCGCCCGCCAGGCCGATCGCGCGTCGCGTCAGCACGGGCGTCAAGGCGATTGCGGTGGTGAAGGACGCGGGCAAGTCCAAGGTCAAGGGCAAGCTGCTGCCTCCGGAACCGCCGATGCGCAAGATCGAGCGCATCGACTTGAGCGGCGTGGTGCTGCCTGCCGGCTACCGGCCGAGCACGAAAGACGAGTACATGGGCGCCAAGCAGCTGGAATATTTCCGGCGCAAGCTGGTCAACTGGCGCGAGGAGCTGGTCGAGGAATCCAAACAGACCATCGAGAACCTGCGCGATGAAGTCCGTGATGTCGGCGACGAGGCCGAGCGCGCCACCCGCGAAACCGAGAACTCGCTCGAGCTGCGCACGCGTGATCGCTATCGCAAGCTGATCAGCAAGATCGACGAAGGCCTGAAGCGGATCGAGGAAGGCGATTACGGCTACTGCGTCGATACGGGCGAGGAGATCGGCACCGAGCGACTCGAGGCGCGTCCCACCGCCGAGCGCACGCTCGACGCGCAGGAGCGCTGGGAGCACCGTCAGCGCCAGATGGGCGACTGATCGGGCCGTGCATCGGCTCGAATGCGGCGGGCTTCGGCCCGCCGTTTATTTGCGCGCGACGCGCTTTCGACTCAGGCCTGTGCGGCGTGCGAAGCGTGGTGCTTGAGGCGGGCCAGCATCGCATGCAGTCCGTTGCTGCGGGTCGGCGAGAGATGGCGCGACAAACCAAGGTCGGCGACGAAGTCGGGTTCGGTGGCCAGGATCTCGCGGGCGCTGCGGCCCGAATAGACGCGCAGCAGCAGCGCGATCAGTCCTGACACGATGCTCGAATCGCTCGTCGCGCTGAAGTCGAGGCGATGCGCGTCGCCGTGCGGAGCGATCCACACCTGCGACTGGCAGCCATCGACCTTGTAGGCGTCAGTGCGGAGCGCGTCGGGCAGGGGTGGCAGGCGGCGTCCAAGGTCGATGAGGTACTGGTAGCGCTCTGACCAGTCGCCGAGCATGCCGAACTCCTCGACGATGGCCTGCTGGGCTTCGATCGCAGTCGACTCCACGGGTGCGATGGCCGCGTTCACGACGCGCGCTTCCAGCGTACGCCCTGCGGCGTATCTTCGAGCACGATTCCCGCGCTCAGGAGTTCCTTGCGAATCGCGTCCGCGAGCGCGTAGTCTTTTGTGCGCTTGGCCTCGTCGCGCGCGCTTATGCGCAGGTGAATACGCGCGTCCTCGTCTTCCAGTACCGCACCTCGAAACCATTCGGATGGCTCGTGTTGGAGCAAGCCGAGCAAGTCGCAACTACCCATAAGTGCTGCACGCAGCCTTGTCCGTTCGGCATTCGTTTCAGCGCGGCGCAACTGCCCGGCAATGGCTGCGATCGCCGCCAATGCAGCAGGAGTATTCAAGTCATCGTCCAACGCCCGGGCGACTTCAGTTGCCACCGTTGGCGCAACGGCGAGTGTTTCGTGGAACGAGTCCCGCAACGTGCCGTACAGGCGATCGAGCGTGCGCACGGATTGTTCGATGAGTGCATCCGACCACTCGAGCGGCTGGCGGTAATGCGCGGAAAGCAACGCCAGACGGAGCGCCTCCGCCGGATGCTTCTCGAGGAGGTCGTGCACTTTCTCGATGTTGCCGACCGACTTCGACATCTTCGCGCCGCCGAACGTCAACATTCCGTTATGCATCCAGTATCTCGCCAGCGGCGCCCCTTCGTGGGCGCACTCGCTCTGCGCAATCTCGTTCTCGTGATGCGGGAACTGCAGGTCGACGCCGCCTGCGTGGATATCGAGCGTGGTGCCCAGATGCTTGGCGGCCATCGCAGAGCATTCGATGTGCCAGCCGGGGCGCCCACGTCCCCACGGCGAATCCCAGCCAGGCAGGTCGTCGGTGGAGGGCTTCCACAGTACGAAATCGCCCGGATCGCGTTTGTAGGGAGCGACGTCCACCCGTGCGCCGGCCAGCAGGTCATCGGGATCGCGACGCGACAGCCTGCCGTAGGCGGGGAAAGATGCGACTGCAAACAATACGTGGCCCGCGGCCACGTAGGCATGACCCTTGGCGATCAGGGCCGCGCACAGCGCGATGATTTCGGGAATGTGTGCCGTTGCATACGGCTGCACGTCGGGTGTTTCCACTCCGAGGCGCGCCATGTCGGCCTGGAACGCGGCATCGAAACGGTTGCTGATGGTGGCAATCGGCACTGCTTGTTCCGCTGCGGCGCGGTTGATCTTGTCGTCGATGTCGGTGATGTTGCGCGCGTATCGGACCGCTCCAAACCGATTGCGCAGCAGGCGCGCCAGCAGCCCGAACACCACGTACGGACGGGCATTGCCGATATGGACGTAGTTGTAAACCGTGGGCCCGCAGACGTAGAGCGTCGGGCAGGCGGGGTCCGCGGGCACGAACGCCTCAAGCTGCCGAGTCAGGCTGTTGTAGAGGTGCAGGGGCATTGCGACTCCTCGAAGGGATGCAATTGTAGCCAGCCCGCCAAATGTTCAGGAAACGTGAAATTCGCACAGCCACGATTCAGCGACGCAATGGTCTGATGCCTGTCACAGCTGGCCAAGCTCGACGGCCACGATTTTCGGAGCCAATCATGAGTCGATTGAACCGGGTGCCGCTTTTGCTCGCCCTCGCCGCATTGAGTGCGGGCGCCTCGGCGCAGCGCTATGAAAGCGCCTCCACGCCGGATGCTGAAAATGTCAGTTACGGTTTTGCCGACGTCTTGCGCGTCGATCCGATCTACCAGGAGATTCGGGATGCGCGTCCACGCGAGGAATGTTACGACGAGGAAGTGACCCGCGTTGAACGCGGCGGCGGCGATCCCACGGGCGGCACCGTGGTGGGCGCACTCGTCGGCGGTGCCCTCGGCAACACCGTCGGTCGCGGCGACGGGCGACGTGCAGCCACCGTCGCGGGCGCGGTGATCGGCGGCGCGGTCGGTCGCAATGTCGATCGCAACAATGGGGGTCCGCCGCGCGAGTACACCGACGTGCGCACGCGTTGTCGTGTCGTCGACGATGTGGCGCAGCGTCGCGAACTGGTTGGCTACGACGTGGAGTACCGCTTTCGCGGCGACGTCTTCAGGTCGCGCCTCGACTACGACCCGGGTTCACGTCTGCGGGTCCGCGTCGGTGTGACGCCTGCGCGCTGAGCAAACGTCGCGGGTTGCCCGCGGCGCGTCCTGCGTGTTCCAATGAAGTCATGACATCGATTCCGCTCCTTCGCCCGCTCGTTGAGTTCGGGGCCGACCGGGCGTCGGGAACGCCTTCGCGCGCGCGCCGACGCAGACATTTCTAGCCGGGCGCGAGCGGTTTTTCCTGTTTCGCACGCCCGGCCATCGCCGGGCTTTTGCATTGTGGGGACGCATTAAGTGATTCGACATTTTCTCGATACCCAGGACTTTTCGCGCGCCGAGCTCGACTCGATCCTCGACCTCGCCGCGCAAGTGCGCGCCGCGCCGCTATCGAAGTCCATGGAGGGCCGCAGCATTGCGTTGTTGTTCCTCAATCCATCGATGCGTACGCGCACGTCATTCGAGCTGGGCGCGTGGCAGATGGGTGGGCACGCGGTGGTGCTTGCGCCGGGCAAGGATGCGTGGGGCATCGAGTTCGAACCTGGCGCGATCATGCAGGGCGACCCTGAAGAGCACGTCACGGAAGTCGCGCGCGTGCTGTCGCGCTATGTCGATCTCATCGGCGTGCGTGCATTTCCGAAATTCCAGGACTGGGCAGTGGATCGCGAAGACCGCGTCATCAAGGCATTCGCCCGCCATGCCACGGTGCCGGTGATCAACCTCGAGACAATCCTGCATCCGTGCCAGGAACTGGCCCATGCGCTCGCGCTGCGCGACCGCTTCGGCGAGCTGCGCGGCCGCAAGTACGTGCTCACGTGGACCTACCACCCGAAACCGCTCAACACCGCGGTCGCCAATTCGGCGCTGCAGATCGCCACGCGCATGGGCATGGACGTGACGCTGCTGTGTCCTTCACCGGATTACCTGCTCGATGCGCGCTACCTGGATATCGCCCGCGCCAACGCGGTCGCCAACGGCGGCTCGTTCCAGGTGTCCCACGATATCGACACGGCATATCGCGGCGCGCAAGTGGTGTACGCGAAAAGCTGGGGTGCCCTGCCGTACTTCGGGCGCTGGGATGACGAACAGCCTCCACGCGAAGCGCACCGGCATTTCATCGTCGACGAGCGCAAGATGGCGCTCACTGACGCTGCGGTCTTCAGCCACTGCCTGCCGTTGCGACGCAACGTCAAGGCCACCGATGGCGTCATGGATTCGCCAGCCTGCATCGCCGTGGACGAAGCGGAAAACCGCCTGCATGTGCAGAAAGCCGTCATGACCACGCTGCTGGGAGGCCGCGCATGAGCAAGCCCAAGGACGTCGTGCTGGCCTTCTCCGGCGGCCTCGATACCAGTTTCTGCGTTCCCTACCTGCAGGCCCAGGGCTACGCGGTGCACACGGTCTTCGCCGACACTGGCGGCGTCGATGCGGAAGAGCGCGAATTCATCGAGCAACGCGCGCTTGAACTGGGCGTTGCATCGCACTCGACTGTGGATGGCGGCCCCGCGCTCTGGTCCGATTTCGTCAAGCCGTTCGTGTGGGCGGGCGAAGGCTACCAGGGGCAATACCCGTTGCTGGTGTCGGACCGTTACCTGATCGTCGAAGCCGCGCTCGCGCGCTGCGCTGAACTTGGCACGCGCCGCATCGCGCACGGTTGCACGGGCATGGGTAACGACCAGGTGCGCTTCGATCTGGCGGTCAAGGCACTGGGGGATTTCGAGATTCTCGCGCCGATCCGCGAGATCCAGCGCGAACACAAGGAAGTGCGCGCGTTCGAACAGCGCTATCTCGAGGATCGCGGATTCGTGGTGCGCGCCAAACAGCAGGCCTACACGATCAACGAGAACCTGCTCGGCGTGACCATGTCGGGCGGCGAGATCGATCGCTGGCAGGCGCCCGGCGCCGGCGCAGGCGGCTGGTGCGCGACGCGCGAAGATTGGCCCGTCGAACCGCTGCGCGCGACGATTTCATTCGATCGCGGCGAAGCCGTGGCGATCGACGGCGAACGCCTGTCGGGCCACGTACTGCTGGCCCGACTCAATCGCGATTTCGCCCGCTACGGCGTCGGGCGCGGCCTCTACACCGGTGATACCACCATTGGCCTCAAGGGTCGCATCGTGTTCGAGGCCCCCGGACTGACGGCCCTGCTGGCGGCGCATCGTGCGCTCGAGGAAGCGGTGCTGACCAAGCAGCAGAATCGGTTCAAGCCCACCATCGCGCGACAGTGGGTCGAGCTCGTGTACGAAGGCTTCTATCACGATCCGCTCAAGCGCGACCTCGAGGCATTCCTCGCCTCGAGCCAAGGCTGCGTCACCGGCAGTGTGACCCTGGAGACATCGGGCGCGCGGGTCGATGCCGTCGCGGTCGAATCGCCGCACCTGCTGACTGCCAAGGGCGCGACCTACGCGCAATCCGCGGACTGGGGCGTCGCCGAAGCCGAGGGCTTCATCAAGCTCTACGGCATGAGCAGCACGCTCTGGGCCGAAGTCAATCGCGGTCGCGAGCTATGAATGCGGCGCGTGCCTCGCGTTCGCGGATGCCTTTCATCCCTCTCCCCACGGGAGAGGGACCGAGGGTGAGGGGTGGTATGTGCCGTGGCTCGCAAATCGCGCGGACCGATCTTCGACAAATGACGCCATCGCAAGTCCTGCCCCTCACCCCTACCCCTCTCCCGTTGGGAGAGGGGTTCGACTACGTTGGCGGATTCGCATGAGTGAGGTGATCGCAACGGTACTCAGACACCTCGAGGCGCTGGTCGCGTTCGACACGCGCAACCCGCCGCGCGCGATCGACGCGAATGGCATCTTCGAGTACCTGCAGGCGCAAATGCCGGACTTCCAGTGCACCGTCACCGACCACGGCGCTGGCGCGGCCTCG
>JBKJSW010000397.1:0-12958 GCA_046595765.1 Ahniellaceae bacterium | reverse complement strand
CGCGCGTCCGCCCTGCGCGCGCGCCGCGCCGGCGCAAGCCAGCGCGATCAATGGCGTCGAGGCGAGATGGAGGCTCGCGATCGCAGCGCTGCCGGGCGCCGGGTCATCGCGCGATTGCGGCCCCTCATCCCCACCCCTCTCCCGCTGGGAGAGGGGCTCAGAAGCGCTCATCTCCAGGGGTGATCGGCTCCACCGCGTGGCCGTGTTGGTGCTGGTCGAGGCCGTGTTCGGTGCGCGTGGCGCGCAGGGCGCGTGTGGTCGCGCGGATGCGCTCGTTGGCCACGCGCATGCCCGGCTCGACATAGCCGCGTGGGTGATCGAGGTGCACGCAGACCGCGGCGAAGCGCACCTGCTTGCCGCGCACGCCCGCGTTGCCGAGCCGCTCGCCGAGTTCGAGATCCTCGCCGCCGTAGGTCATGCGTTCGTCGAAGCCGTTCGCGCGCAGCAGGTCCTGGCGCCAGCCCGACGCGTTGTTACCGCTCCAGCGTGGGCGCGTCGGCGTGACGGCGTTGAGCAACGTCTCGCGCCAGCCGGGACTTGCCCACAACTTGAGCGATTGCTGGCGGCGCGGCAGGCCCTGGGCGGCCAGCCAGTCGAGGTCGCAGTGCAGTCCGTCCGCGATCGCCGCCGCATCGATGCGTTCGCTCACGGATTTCGTCAACTTGCAGTAGCCGCCCCCGAGGAAGCGGCCGGGCTCGCGCAGGCGCAGGTGCGCCGAGACGAAGTCGCGTCGCGGCACGCAGTCGCCGTCAGTGAAGATGAGGTATCCGGCCTGCGCGTCAAGGATGCCGAGGTTGAGGGCACGGCATTTGCGGAAGCCCCGATCCTCCTGCCACACGTGGCGCAGGTCAAACGGCAGCGCGGGCCGCAGCGCGTCCAGCAACGCGCGCGTGTCGTCGCGCGAACCGTCGTCGACCACGACGACTTCGAAATCGTGGCGGTCCTGGTGCGCGAAGCCGCACAGGCACAACGCCAGCCACGCGGGCTGGTTGTAGGTACTGACGATGACGCTGGCGGGAGGCGCAGGCACGGGGAAATGATCGCACGCGGCTGGCGCGATGCCCGGCGCGGAGGCATGCTTGCTGTCATGTCCACTAAACAGACAGCGCCGCAGGAGGAGACAATCCGCATCTACTGCGGTGCCGATCGCAGCCAGCAGCTCGCGTTCCGCGTGCTGGCCGATTCCATCCGTCGCCACACCACGCGCACCGTCGAGATCCGCGCGATCGACAATGGCGATGCGCCCGCGGTGGCGGATCCGCGCCACGCGCCCTACACCGAATTCAGCTTTGCGCGTTTCGCCATCCCGGTGCTTGCAGGGCATCGCGGTCGCGCGATCTACCTCGATTCCGACATGCTGGTGTTTCGCGACATCGCCGAACTGTGGGACGCGCCGCTCGATGGCGCACACGTCGGCATCGAACAGGGTTCGCGCAGCGATCCCGCGCAGACCGCGCATGCGCGCAACCGGCACGCGGCGGTCATGTTGCTCGATTGCGCAGAGCTCGACTGGGACGTGGCGAACATCGTCGCCGGACTCGGTCGCGACTACGACTACAACGCGCTGATGACGCTCGACCCGCTGCTTGCCACTGGCCAACTGCGCGAGGTGATCCCGCGCGGCTGGAACGATCTCGACTGTTACGACGCGGAGCGCACGCGGCTGCTCCACTTCACCGAAATCCGTACCCAGCCATGGGTCAACGCCGCGCACCCGCACGGCGCGCTCTGGACGGAGGCGGTGCGTCGCATGCTGGCCGCAGGCGCGCTCGCCGCCGCAGACATCCGCACCGAGATCGAAGCAGGATACGCCCGACCTTCGCTCGCGATCGAACTCGGCCTGCTGGTCGTCGCGCAAGTCGATGCCGGCAACCCTGGCTCGCTAATCGCCTACGACCGTGCGCAGGAATTTGTCGCGCACCGGGCGCTACTGGCGCGGTTCGGTGCACGCAAGCGCGCCATCGCGCGCGCCGCACGTGATGCCGCGGCGCAACGCCAACCTGCGCTCGCGTGGTGGCATCGCCTGCGTTATCGCCTCCGTCATGGTGGCGACTGACACCGTCCTGGCCTCTTCCTGTCTGCGGGTGAATAAGCGCAGAGCCCACCCTCACCCACTTTCGGCACCCGCTTCCTGTGGGCGGGGAGCAGGCAGCAGCGACTCGGCGCAGTCGGTTCGCCATGCATCGGCGCGCAGCAGGCGCCATTCGCGGCGGTTCGCGACGCCGGCCACGCGCGTGCGCGCCGGATCGATGCACGCGCCGAGGTCGCTGGCGTCCACCAGCAGCCAGCGGTTCGCCGGGTGTTCGAGCTGCCAGGCGCGCGCAGCTGCGCGCTGCGCCGCCGCGGGTTGCTTGAAACCGAACTCGGTGACGCGGCGATCGGCCTGCAACAGGTTCTGCTCCTTCCACGCGACGAGGCCGAGCTCCGCGCGTGGACCGATGGCCGCACCCGCAGCGTGCATCACGGCGCGCGCCGAGCGCGCGGGATCAAGCATCGGATAGGCCACGAACCCGTACACCAGCCAGGCCAGCGCAACCGTCAGCGCCCACAACCACGCGCCGCGCCGTGGCCGTAGCCACGCCGCTGCCAACAGCGCGGCGCCACCAATGATCGCCGGGACCCAGGCGAGCGTCAGCGGTCCGTAGTTGGCGAGGCGCGCAGCGATCCGGGGATGACCCAGCAGCGCCGCGACACCGAGCAGGGCAAGCAGCGCCGCGAGTGTCGTTGCGGCGACGAACAGCGTGCGCTGCACGCCGCGCCGCCGCCACAGTCCTGACAGCAGCGGCGCCAGCGCCACGCAGGCCATCGGCAGCGCCGGCAGGATGTAGACCTCGCGCTTGCCCGAACTCAGGGTGAAGAAAACCAGGACGAGCGCGATCCACGCGAGCGGCACCAGCACGCGCGCGTCGTGGCGCCGCAGGCGCCGCCACCACGCTGGCGCCGCCCATGGCAGCAGCAGTGCGAACGGCATCCAGTTCAGCACGACGACCTGCGCGTAGTACCAGAACGGCTGGTGGTGATGCCATGCATGGGCGTAGCGTTGCGCGGTCTGCCGGAACAGGATCTCGTTGAGGTACGCCGTGAGCTCGGCGCTGGGATGCATTGCGCTCCGGATCAGCAGCGGCAGCGGCCACACCACGAATGCCGCGAGCAGCGCGAACGGCGCCAGTCGGCGCCACGCGCGCGCCGCGGTTACCGGCGGTGCCGGGGCCAGACCATGCCACCCTCGCCAGCGCGCATAGGCGATGGGCAGCAACATCAGCAGCGCCACCACGCCCACGCCTTTGGTGATGATGCCGAGCCCCGCCGCGAACCAGCCGAGTGCCAGCCAGCGGGCGTCGCGTTCGACCAGCGCATCGCGCGCGAACGCGTACGCGCCGAGCGTGATCCAGAACGTCACCAGCGGATCGATCTGCGCACCGCGCATCACCCAGCCGAAGTGCACCGTACTCGCCAGAAGCCCCGCCGCAAGTTGCGCGGCGCGACGCGAATGCATGCGTCGTGCGAGGTCGTAGACCAGGGCCAGCGTGCCCAGCGCCGCCAGCAGCGACGGCAGCAGGAATGCCACGCGCCAGTTGCCAACCACCGTGTATGCCGCTGCCTGCATCCACATGAACAACGGCGGCTTGTCGGCGTAGATTTCGCGGCCACGGTGCGGGATGGACCAGTCGCCCGCTTCCACCATCTGGTGCGCGGCGAGCGCGAAGCGCGGCTCGTCGGCGGGCCAGGGTTCGCGCATGCCGATGCCTGCCGCCATGACCAGCAGCAACACCAGGAACAGCACTGCGCTGCGGCGTCGCTCGCGTTGTTCGCGAACATGGAATGGCAAGGTCATGCCAGTGGCAAGGCCAGCGTGAAGCGCGCGCCGCCACCGTCCGCGTTCTCGGCGCGCACCACCCCGCCATGTTCCTCTGCAATGCGCTTGACGATGGCGAGCCCGAGCCCGGTGCCCCTGGGCTTGCTGCTGGTGTAGGGCTCGAACCAGCCCGCATCGAAGGTGGCCGGAAGTCCCGGACCGAAATCTCGCACCGACAGTTCGATGCCGTTGCCGCGTGCACGGGTCGCCACCTGGAGCGGAATCGGCTGGCGCCCCCCGTCGGCCTCTATCGCGTTCTTGATCAGGTTGTGCAACAACTGGCGCAGGCGCCCGCGATCGCCGCGCACGGACGGCAGCACGTCAGCGTACGCGCGTTCCGCCTGCACCTGGCCGGCCTGCTGGTACAGCTCGAGCACTTCGTCCGCGAGCGCATTGAGATCGACCGGATCGCGGCGCAGCTGCGGCGTGCGCGCGTAATCGGCAAAGGCGTCGACCAGGTCCTTGAGCGCATCGACCTGCGCGATCACGGTCTGCGTGGTCTTGTCGAGCACCTGCGCGCGCTCCGGGTCGAGGGCGCCCGCCAGCTTGTGCCGCAGGCGTTCGGAAGCCAAGCGGATTGGCGTCAGCGGATTCTTGATCTCGTGCGCGAGCCGGCGCGCGACCTCGGCCCACGCCACTTCGCGCTGTGCGCGATTCCACTCGGTCAGGTCGTCGAACACCACCACGTGGCCGCCTTCCGCGCCGGCGACCATCGGCAACGCGGCGCCACGCAACGCCAGCACCTGGGTGTGTTCGCCGCGCGCCACGCGCACTTCGTCGCGCCATTCGCGCGCGCCGCTGCCGAGGTGCGCCGCGATGGCCTCGAACAGCGATGCCAGCGCAGGTGCAGCGCTCACGACCGCCGCAATGTCGTGGTCGGCGAGGTCGGACGCGTCAAGCGCAAGCTGCGCCGCGGCCGCGGCGTTCGCGCTGCGCAGGCGACCATCCGCGGCAAACGTGAGCACGCCCGACGTCAGTCTTTCGAGAACCGCCGCCAGCCAGACCCGTTGTTCGTCGCTGGCGGCGCGCGCCGCGGCCTCGCGACCGCGCATGTCGGCGAGCTGGCTCGACATGCGGTTGAAGGCTTCCGTGAGCGCGCCGATCTCGTCGCCCGACGAGGCCACCACCTGCTGACCGAAGCGACCGGCGGCGATGTCGTCCGCCACGCCCGCAAGCCGCGCGATCGGCTGCACCAGGCGCCGTGCCAGCGCGAATGCCGCCAGCACCCCGAGCAGGATCGCCAACAGCAACACCAGGCTCAGCAGCATCACGAACGTGGTCTTGAGCGAGTCGCGCAGGTAATCGAGCGTGCGGTAGTCGTGCACGCTCTGTTCGATGTTGCGGGTGAGCGGTCGCGCCGTCTCGGGCAACGGAAACAACGCGCGCAACACGCGCGCGTCATCGATCGCCACGAGCGCGGCCTGCAGCACGCCGTCGTCGAACGGCTGCGGTCGCACCAGCACGCCGCCGTCGCGCAATGCGAGCAGGTCGGCATCGGGGGGCGCGCTTGGCAACAGCAGGCGCGGATCGTTGCTAGCGGCGGCGATCAGGCCGCCGTCGGTGGCGAACACCGCGAGCTGGAGCGCATCGGTATCGGCGAGCGAGTCCTCGAGCGCGCGATCGATATCGGCCGCCTCGAGCACTCGCAACTGACCGGCCAGCTTCGATACATGCTGCCGGGCGCGCACGCCCGCGTCGTCGATCACGAAATGACCTAGCGCCAGCGCATCATCGAGCGCACGTTCGATGCGCACGTTGAACCAGCTGTCGATGCTACTGGTCAGGAACTTGAGCGCGAAGCCGTAGACCAGGATCAGCGGTGGCAGCGCCAGCAGCAGCAGCCAGGGCAGCAGTCGCAATGCCAGCCGAGCGCCGGGCTCGCGCGCCTTGAGTTGCCGCCGCAAGGCCAGCACCCGGCGCACGATGACCGCCAGCAGCAGGAGCACCGCGAGCGCGGCGCCCGCGAACAGCCACGGCGAAAAACGGCCCAGCCGGCCGACGTCGGTCTCGGCGTCGCCTGCCAGCAGCAACGCCGTGACCAGCAGGGCGCACAGCGCAAGCGCCGGCACCCACGCCGACAGCAGGCGGATCAGGCGGCGGAAGTCCACAGCACCTCGCCGCTGTCGATGCGCCACGTGCGCGAAAACCAGGCCGGAAGACGGAGCGGCCCCGGCAGTGAGGACTGCGGCAGGCGCACCCGCAGGCTGTATTCGCGTGGACCCCACAAGCGGCGCCAGTCGGCGCGCAGCGGCAGGCGCACCTGGTCGACCGCGGCGAGCAGCTGGCTCCGGCTCGCGAACAGGCGCGCCGGGCCGCCATCCGCCTGGACCAATTGCCATTGCCGCGCCAACGGCTGGTAACTCAGCTCCAGGACATGGCGTTCGAAGGCGACGCGATTGGCGCCATCGCGCCCGCCGAGGTTGAATTCGAGGTGCAGGGGCACGCCGCTCGCCAGCGCCTCGAGGACCTCCGGACGTGGCGCGAATTCCATCACTACGACGAGCGACGGTTGCGCCGAAAGGTCTACGCTGGCGGAGCTGACGCGCAGGGCAGCCGGATCGCGCGCGTCGCTGCAACCGCCCGTCGCGGCGAGCAGGACGCTAAGCGCGAGCGCGTTCCACCACGGCGTAGAAGAAGCCATCCATGCCATCGCGCCCCGGCAGGTTCTGGCGCCCGATTCCGGACGCGATGCCAAACGCGTGCGGCACGGCATCGCGCGCGCGGGCATCCGGGGTGCGCGCGAGGAACGCCGCGAGTTGGTGCGCATTTTCGTCGCTCAACACCGAGCAGGTTGCATAGACTAGCCGTCCTCCGGGTGCGAGCAAGGGCCACAGCGCATTGAGCAGGCGCGCCTGCAGGCCGATCGCCGCGATCACGTCCTGCGGCCGTCGCAGCCAGCGGATGTCCGGATGACGCCGGATCACGCCGGTTCCGGAACACGGGGCATCGACGAGGATGCGGTCGAAGGGCCGGCCATCCCACCAGGTCTCGGGTTGCGTGGCATCCGCGCACACCACGTCGCAGGCGACGCCCATGCGCGCGAGATTGGTGTTGAGCCGCGGGATGCGCGCCGGATTGGCTTCGAGCGCCATCAGTTCGATGCCGGGCGTACGCGCGGCGATGTGCGCGGTCTTGCCACCCGGAGCCGCACACGCGTCCAGCACGCGCTGTCCAGGCTCCGCGCCGAGGATCGCCGCCGCAAACTGGGCGGCGCCGTCCTGCACGGCGAAGGCGCCTTCGGCGTAGCCCGGCAGGCTCTTGATCGGTGCGGACTCAGCCAGTACCAGCGCATCGTCGAGCAGCGGGTGCGCCGACGTGACGAAATCGTGCGCCGCGAGCCAGCCCTGCACCTGGTCGCGACGCGCGCGCGGCGTGTGCACGCGCAGCCACGTCGGCGCGATTTCATTGTTCGCTGCGACGATCTCCTGCCACTGGTCCGGCCAGTCGCGTTGCAGGTGATCGAGCAGCCAGCGCGGATGTTCGAAGCGGATCTGCGGATCGCTGCGCCGCGCGATGTCGACCAGTGCCGCTGGGGCGCGCCGCAGGACCGCGTTCACCAGGCCCGCGTATTGGGGGCGCTTGAGGCTGCGCGCGGCCGCGACGGTCGCGTTGACCGCGGCGTACGGCGGCGAAATTCCCTGGTCGAGCTGCGCAATGCCGGCGATGAGCAATTCGAACACGAGGCCCTGTTCGCGCGGCAACGGCTTGTTGAGCAGCGTCGCGAGCGCGGCGACGTAGCGGAACCGGTGGCGCAGCGCCGCGCGGACGATCGCCCGCAGCAGTGCGCGATCGCGTGGATCCTTCAGCTGTGCGTCGGCGACGGGCAGCGCGAGGTCCAAAGGCTCGCGCGAACCAATCACGGCATTGAGCACCCTTGCCGCCTGGACGCGCGCGTCGCCGCTCATGCGCGCTCCGCATCGCGACGCGCGTTGGCGAAATCCGCGGCACTGATGACGCGGCCACCTTCGCGCTGCAGCCGCGTGATGCGCAACACGCCGTCGCCGGTGGCGATGTCGAGCCCCGCCGCTCCGAGTGCTACCTGGGCGCCCGGCGTCGCACTGGTGGTTCCGGGCAGCGCCAGCGCCGCGTGTACGCGCAGGCGCTCGCCGGACAGCCGGATTTCGGCCACCGGCCAGGGCTGCAGGGCACGCACCGCGCGCGCCAGTTGCATCGCCGATCGGCACATGTCCAGCTTTGCTTCGGACTTGTCGAGCTTGGCGGCGTAGGTCGCCCCTACCCCGGGCTGCGGTTGCGCAATCAGGGGCTCGCCACTCGCGAGTTGCGCCAGCCCTTGCCGGAGCAGGTTCGCGCCGATTGCCGCGAGCCGGTCGTGCAAGGTGCCGCTGGTGTCGGCGTCGGCAACCGGCGTCGAGCTGCGTAGCAGCACGGGTCCGGTGTCGAGTCCGGCTTCCATCTGCATGAGGCAGACGCCGGTTACCGCGTCCCCCGCGAGCAACGCGCGCTGGATCGGGGCCGCCCCGCGCCAGCGCGGCAGCAGCGATCCATGCAGGTTCCAGCATCCGCAGCGCGGCTGTTCCAGCACCGCGGGCGGCAGGATCAATCCGTATGCAACCACCACCAGCAAGTCGAGATCGAGCGTCGAGAGCGCGTGTTGCGCGCGTGGGCCTTTGAGCGACTTTGGCTGGAACACTGGCACGCCCGCGGCGAGCGCGCGTTGCTTGACGGGGCTCGCGGATAGCTGGCGACCCCGTCCGGCGGGACGATCGGGTTGCGTCCACACGCCCACCACGTCATGGCCGCTGGCGAGGCAGACCTCGAGCGCGGGCAGGGCGAACGCCGGCGTTCCGGCAAACGCGATGCGCAGCCGGCCCCGCTCCGGATGCTGGGCGTTCAACCGGTCTTGCGCGTGGCGCTGGACGTTGCGTCGTCGTGGGCACGCTGGCGGTGCTGCTTCTCCAGCTTGCGGCGCACCATTTCGCGTTTCAGCGGCGACAGGTAGTCGACGAAGACCTTGCCCTCGAGGTGATCCATCTCGTGCTGGATGCACACCGCGAGCAACCCGTCCGCGGTAAGTTCGAAAGTCTCGCCATGCCGGTCGAGCGCACGCACGCGCACCGTGTCGGCGCGGGTGACGTCGGCGTAGATACCGGGCACCGACAGGCAGCCTTCCTGGTAGACCTGGGCACCCGTGCGGGACACGATCTCCGGGTTGATAAAGACGCGGGGCTCGTTTTTCTCGTCGGACACGTCGATGACCATGAAACGCAGGTGCCGGTCGACCTGGGTGGCGGCAAGGCCAACGCCGGGCGCGGCGTACATGGTCTCGAACATGTCGTCGATCAGCTGCCGCAGGGCAGCGTCGACCTCAGCGACAGGCTGTGCCTTGGTGCGCAGGCGCGGATCGGGGTATTCGAGGATGGGGAGGAGAGCCATGGAATGCGGACGCGGGAAGAGTCAGGGAGATGCGGCGCATCGCCGCGCCCTCAAGTGTAGCGGCCCGACTCTCCGCAGGACTCCCCGCGCGATCCACGCGCCGCCGAGGCGCTGGGACGGCAGTCGTTCCGTGCCGCGTGTCACATGCCCGGACCGGGCTCCGTCTTGCGCCCTTGGGCAATTGGGATACACTCGCGAAACCTTGGGGGATCAAGGATTTGGCGGTCATGTTTAAGCGTCTCCTTGCGATTGCGGCCGGCCTCATGGTCGGGCTGTCGATCTACGCTGCCGACACCGTGTTGCGCGACGACCATCCGACGACTTACGTCGTGCAGCGCGGCGATACGTTGTGGGACATCGCTGGCCGCTTCCTGAAGCGGCCCTGGGTGTGGCCGGAGATCTGGCAGGCCAACCCGCAGATCGTCAATCCGCACCTGATCTATCCGGGCGACGTCATCAACCTGGCCTATCTCAACGGCGCCCCGGCGCTTGAGATCCAGGAAGGCGGGCCGCGTGCCCGCGTGATCGAGGAAGCGATCCCGACCATCGCGCTGTCCGACATCGAACCCTTCCTCAACGAATACCACCTGTTCTACACGCGCGAGGACATGGATTCGCGCCCATACGTGATCGCCCCCGAGGAAAACCGCCTGCGCGGCATCCCGGGCCAGGTCGTATACGTGCGCAACATCGGCGACTTCAGGGTCGGTGATCGGGTCAGCATTGCGCGCCCGACGCTGGTCTATCGCGACCTGCCGGAATGGCGTGCATGGTCCGGCTACGACGAGTACGACGGGCGCAAGACACTGCGCGCCAAGCATTGGAACCTCGGCACGACGCTGGTGCCGGGCGTCTGGCGCGATTCCGCCGACTCGATCAACTATCACAACTCGCGCCTGCTCGGTTATGAAGTGCGCGAGATGGCCACCGGTACCGTGCTGCGCCTCGGCGACCCGGCCACCGTGCTGCTCGAGGAGTCGGAAGGCGAGGTCAAGAAGGGCGACCTCGTGCTGCCTGTCGACAACGCGCCATTCGATCTCTACTTCTATCCGCGCGCACCGCGTTCCATGCCGCAGAACATGCGCATCATGTCCATCGCCGATGCATTGCACTTCGGCGGATCGCGTTACGTCGTGGCGTTGTCGCGCGGAACGCACGACGGCGTCGAGAACGGCCAGGTGTATGCGTTGTTCCAGGATGGTGACCGCATTCGGGATGACGTGAAGTACCGCAAGAACAGCGTGTACGGGGCGCTCACCAAGTTCGAGTATGCGCGCATCCAGTTGCCCGCCGAGTTCGAGGCGCACGTCATGATCTTCCGCACTTTCGACGAGATGAGCTACGGACTGGTGATGGAGGGCGTGCGCCCGGTCACCGTCGGCGCCATCGCGCGCGCGCCGCTCAGTTACTGAGCCGCGTCTCCCGCGTCGGGCCGGTGCGCCGGCCTGACGTGCCGGGGATTCCCATCGGTTGTTGCAATCCGACGTTGCCGTCGAGTGCCCGGACGCGGGCAACCCGCACACCCCCAGGCGCGCCATGGCGTTGGATCGGGCAAGCAAGCGGGCGCGATTCGGCACGGTAAACGGGCCGTCCCGCCTTCGCGCATGCGGCGATCTCGTACCTATCGCCGCGCCGCTGCACGCATGCGTGGCGTGCTGCAGCGTCTCATCCTGCGCGCATGGACAACGAGACCGACGAGCTGGCCGCGTGGCTTGTGCTGTTGCGCACCGAGCAACTGGGTGCCGCGCGTGTCCGCGCGCTGGTCGAGAGGTTTGGCTCGGCGTCGGCGGCGCTCGCGCAGCGGGGACACGGATGGCGTGAGATCGGCATCGAGCCCGGCGTCACCCGCGCGACCGCATCGCGGGGAAGTGCGCAGGGCGTGGACGGCGACCTCGAGTGGTTGCGGGGTGCTGATCGCGCATTGCTGCGCTTCACCGACGACGATTGGCCCGATCTCCTCGAAAGCATCGCCGATCCGCCGGCAGCGCTGTTCGTGCAGGGCCGCGCAAACTGCCTGTGGCAACCCCAGATTGCGATCGTCGGCTCGCGCAAGGCGACGCGCGGCGGACTGGATCTCGCGCGCGAGTTCGCCGAAGGACTCGTCGACCGCGGACTCACGGTCACCAGTGGCCTCGCGCGCGGCATCGACGAGGCGGCGCACGCCGCCGCCCTCGCGGCGGGCGGGCTCACCATCGCCGTGTGCGGCACCGGGCTCGACGTCGAATATCCGCGCGGCAGTGCGTCCCTGGCACGAGCCATCGCCCGGCAGGGCATGCTGGTCTCGGAACACGGCACCGGTGCCGCGCCGCTGGCCGCCCATTTCCCGCGCCGCAACCGCCTTATCTCTGGATTGTCCCTGGGGACCCTGGTGATCGAGGCCGGCCTCAAGTCCGGTTCGCTCATCACCGCGCGGCTGGCGGCGGAACAGGGCCGGGAAGTGTTCGCGGTTCCGGGCTCCATCCGCAATCCGCTCGCACGCGGCTGTCACGCGCTCATCCGCGACGGCGCGCACCTGGTCGAGACCGCGAAGGACATCTGCGACGCGATCGCTCCCATGGCGGCCGAACTGGCCAGTGCCATCGGTGCGCGGCTGCAGGCGCATTCCAATGCGTCGCCGCTGCAGGACGCTGCAATCCCACGGCGTGCCGGGTCACCCGACATCGTCGCGTGCGAAGTCGTGCGCATCTCCCGAACCGCGGCGATCCATGCGACACCCGCCCCGGCCGACGTGGGTGTGGCCGATCCGCGCGCTCATGTCGAACACACCCCGCGAACGCCGCAGGAGGCGCCGCCGGACGCGTTGCTGGAAGCGATAGGATTCGACCCGGTTGCGCTCGAAAACCTGTTCGGCGTCGTCGATCTCGAGCCCGCGGCGGTCTCCGCACGACTCATGACGCTCGAGTTGACGGGCTTCGTCGAAGCCCTGCCGGGCGCTCGCTACGTGCGTTTGCGCTGATTTCGAGCTCAGCGCGGACCGACCTGCTGCTCAATCATTGCTTGACAGCGCGCGAAGTCGTGTGACCACACTGAATATAGAGACCTGCGTCACCACGACCGAAAACCTGCGGCAATGATTCACGAGCTTCACGGCAAGCTCGGACAGCAAGGCACGCTATTGGCAAAGAATCTCCTCATCGTCGAGTCGCCCGCCAAGGCCAAGACGATCAACAAATACCTCGGCAAGGACTTCCAGGTCCTGGCCTCGTACGGTCACGTGCGCGATCTCATCCCGAAGGAAGGCGCGGTCGATACCGAGCACGGTTTCGCCATGAACTACGCGGTGATCGAGCGCAACGAGAAACACGTCGACGCCATCGCCCGGGCCGCGAAGTCCGCTGACTCCCTCTATCTCGCCACCGACCTTGATCGGGAAGGCGAGGCCATCAGCTGGCACATCGCCGAAATCCTCGCGGAGCGCGGCCTGCTCAAGGGCAAGGCGCTGCACCGGGTGGTGTTTTCCGAAATCACGCCGCGCGCCATCAAGGAAGCGATGGCCAACCCGCGCAGCATCTCGAACGACCTGGTCGATGCACAGCAGGCGCGCCGAGCGCTCGACTACCTGGTGGGATTCAACCTCTCGCCGATCCTCTGGCGCAAGGTCCAGACCGGCCTGTCGGCCGGGCGCGTGCAGTCGCCGGCGCTGCGCATGATCGTCGAACGCGAACAGGAGATCGAGGCGTTCAAACCGCGCGAGTACTGGTCGATCGA
>JBKJSW010000299.1:0-4447 GCA_046595765.1 Ahniellaceae bacterium | reverse complement strand
GCAGCGCCTCGACTGGGCCATTGCAAGCTGGATCGGAGACCCCGATGATGCTGACGGGCAACTTGGCTATTACGGCCGGCGCGGAGCCCAGCTCGAGCGCAAATACCGGACCACCACCTGGGTAGGCATACTGAGTCTCGGAATCAGCCTTGCGTCTGCGCTTGGCCTCTTTCTCGCCGGCGATTCGGCGCCCGACAACTGGACCAGGCCCCTGATGGTGATGATGGGCTTCGCCGCACTGATTGCCGCAGTGCGCACGTCTTACTCGCACCAGCTTGCGGACCGGGAACTGATCCGGCAGTACCGCTTCATGCATCGTATTTTTCGGCGCGCGCGCGAACGGATAACCGCAAGCAGCGACGCCGAACAGCAGCGACGTATTCTCGAAGCGCTTGGACATGCGGCACTCGAGGAACATGCCGAGTGGATTCTCACCCACCGTGAACGACCCATCGAACCCAACCGACTTGGGTGAGGCGGATAGCGTCGCGCCACTGGCGCGACCCGCCGAACGCACGCACATGGATGTGCGGGCCGGACGCCCAGCCGCAGGGATGCATGCTTGCCGCAAGCTCCATCGAAGCGACAATCACTTACTGAAGCACCCACTGCCTTGGCGCGCCAACAGCCAATGCTGGGATAAAGTGCGCGCTCCGGGGGAACGGTTGCGCGACCCATGTCCAGCGAAGTGGAAAGCGGGCAGGAGATCAAGCGTCCTTCGGTGTTCCTGAGCTACTCCCGCGCAGACCAGGTGCAGGCGCGAGTCCTGGCACAGGCGCTAGAAGAAGCTGGACTCGTGGTCTGGTGGGACACGCTGATCGAAGGCGGCGCTGCGTTCGCCCGATCCATTGAAGCGGCCCTCGCCGCGAGTGATGCCGTGGTCGTGTTGTGGTCCCGGCATTCGGTGGCGTCTGACTGGGTGCTCGACGAAGCCGGGGGCGGCCGCGATCTCAAAAAACTCGTGCCGGTGTCGCTCGATGGCACCGAGCCACCGCTCGGATTCCGCCAGTACCAGTCGATCGCGCTTGACGCCCGCCACGGTAAGTTTGACGGGGCATCCGTGCAGGCCGTGCTACGTGCGGTAATGCCGCTGGCGGGGCGCGAGGCGGTGCCGCGGCCGCCACCACGGCCGAACGCGCAGCCATGGACTGCTGCCTCCAGACGCGCGGTACTGATCGGTGGCGGCGCAGTGGCAATCTCGGGAGTTGCGTTCGGCCTCCTGGGCTGGCGACGCGGATGGTTCAGCGGCAGCCCGGCGCTGGACGACAGCGTGGCAGTGCTGCCTTTCAAGAATCTCAGCGGCGATCCGAAACAGGATTATTTCTCCGACGGCCTGTCCGAGGAAGTGCGTTCGACGCTGGCACGCAACCGCAATTTGAAAGTCATGGCAGAAACCTCGTCCAGCAAGTTCCGGCACCGCGACATCGGGGCGGTCGACATCGCCTCACAACTCGGCGTGGCTTTTCTGCTCGATGGCAGCGTGCGCTGGTCCGGCTCCGATATCCGCGTGGCAGCAGATCTGATCGATGGCCAGACGGGCTTCTCGCGCTGGACTCAAACATTCGAGCGCCGCCTTGAAGATGTGTTTGCCGTGCAGAGCGAGATCGCCAACATGGTCGCCTCGGCGCTGGCCGCACAGGTCGACCCTGTGACAGCGAAGGAGCAGCTCGCAGCATCCGGAGGAACACTCGTGGTCGCGGCATTCGACGCGCGCCTGCGCGGGCGCGCACTCTACGATGGGGGAACGGACGAAGCCTCCGAACGCGAGGCGCTGGCGCTCTTCGATGCGGCCATCGCGCTGGATCCGAATTACTCGGCCGCGCATGCCTCGCGATCACTGGCCCTGACGACGCTGGCCAACCAGTACGGCAGCGTCGCGGGCAATCCCGCCGCGTACGATGAGGCAGTGGCGGCCGCGCAACGTGCCATAGCGTTGTCGCCCCGTTGGGCGGGGGCTTATTCGGTGCTTGGCTTCGTCTTTTTCCAGGGTCGCCTCGATGCACGCGCCGCGCGCGAGCCGTTCGAGAAATCGGGTGCGCTGGGCGTCGGCGATGCTGCGGTGCAGGCGCGCTGGGCGCAGTACTGCGCACGCACCGGCCGCGCCAGTGAAGCCAGTGAGGCCATCGCGCGCGCGCTTTACCTCGATCGGCTGAATGCGCTGATCCACCGTGCTGCCGGGACGATCGAATACGCTGCGCGACGATTTGAGGCGTCCATTCCCCCACTGCGGAAATCGCTCGAGATGAATCCGCGCATGCCCCGCTCGCACGCGTCGATCGGTGACGCGCTGCTGCTCATGGGCGATCGCGTGCAAGCCCGCGTCGAATACGCCGCGGAGCCGGTGCCGGACTTCCAGTTGACTGGCCTCGCGATCCTCGAACATCGCAGCGGCAACTTCAGTCAGGCGCAGGCTGCGATGAAACGCCTGGTCGATGAGCGCGGCGACACCGTGCTCTATCAACAGGCGCAGGTCCTCGCACAGTTCGGCGATCTGGAAAATGCTGTCACGCGACTCCTGCAAGCGCGCGAGGCCGGCGATTCCGGGCTCATCTATGCGCGCAACGATCCCTTTCTCGATCCGCTGCGCAGCGATCCGCGCGTGCAGGCATTGCTGGCCCGCATGGGCTTTGACGTCTGACTTAACCAGCCCGCTTGGGCCCGATGCTACCCAGGCCTTTCGCTACGAGTGGCAAATTGGGCAAATGCTTTCGACGGCAGTCGCCGGTCGCACGCACCAGATCGACACCTCTAAAGCACCGGGGATCGTCCGCTTGTGGCAACAGTTGCCAGGTGCAAAGATGTGACGCGGCTCACGAAATCGTGCGTCGCAGTCGCGCGGCAATGCAATTTTCTTGTCCAACAATTTCGGGGGAGTCGAGGTCATGAAGAGCACGAAGCTGGCGCTGTTGACGGTGTTGTTGTGCGGAGCGTTGTTTGCCTGCAAGAAGGAAGAGCCCGCCGCCGCGGTCGAGGCGATTCCCGCGCCCATGGTGAGCGAGCCGGCGCCGATGGTGAGTGAACCCGCGCCGATGGCGGCGCCAGCACCGGTATCTGCTATGGATGGCACCGTTCCTGTCGACGACTCCATGGACGAGGACTCACCGCATTCGGGTGGCGACAAGGTGGGCACCGGGGGCGCACCCGTACCCGAAGGATGATTGAGCATCCTGCATTACCCGTGCCGCGAGCGAACAGCAAGGGCTCGCGGCGTTCGTTGCTGGCCAGTCAGTTCCATCAGTCGGAGCCGCGACTCGGACGCGCGTAACGCGCGCCGGGTCGTCCTGCACAGTCTGCCTCCCATTCAAAACCTTACGGCAGGCTGTTCCTGCCAGGCGGAAGCTTCATCGCCTGGTTGATCCACTGCGCGTAGCGGTCGATTCGTGTGTAAACGCCGGGCCGGCCATCTCCCGCACAGCGCCGTTTGCCCCAGCTCACGATGCCGACCAGGGTCGGCTTGCCATTGGTCAGCACTACCGGGCCGCCGCTGTCGCCGCGGCACGTCGACTGCTTAGGATTGGATGCGCAGAACACGGAGTCCCGGATCTTTTGCGGACCATAACCGGGCCGCTGCTGGCACACCGGATTGGGCATCATCTGCAGATCCACGCGCAACATGACGGCGTTGATTGCGTCGGCATTGCCGCTGCCGGTCACGCCCCAGCCGGTCGCTGACACCGGCACGCCGGCGGGCAGTGGTTTCTGGTTCATGGGTATCTGGCGGATGCGGTTCGGCGGCTGCGGTGTCGACTTGCCGTCGGGGACGATGCGGATCAGTGCGATGTCATTGGTGTACATGTTGGGCGGAGCATTCACGTCGTTGCTTTCCGCGTTGTACTGCGAGTGCCGCACGATGCGCTCGATGCCGTAAGTGGTGCCGCCGGGTCGGGAAATGTCCTGCACACCCAGCCGTACCTTGAAGCCGAGGTTCACCATTTCCTGGTCGATGCAATGGGCCGCGGTGACCACCCAGTTCGGCGCAATCAGCGCACCGCCACAATAGTGCTGCCGCTGCCAGGGCGGCCGCGTGTCGTTCGCTTTTGCAGGTGCGCCGGGGTAGAGGATCTGCGCCTGCCACGGCACCGACAGGGCCGAGATGGGTCGACCGCCGAAGGAATAGACCGTGTCGTCGTCGTCGCCTGGCTGGCGCGGCGGCCGCGGCGCGCCGCTCGCCTTCCTCGTGGTGCGCACGGAAGTCAACGTGCTGATGCCCACGGAATCCTGATCGTCCTGGTCCTCTTCTTCCACAACCTCCCAGACCTGCTGATTGGCAAAAACGCTTGCATCAACCGGAATGGCGTCGTCGGCTTCCTCCTCTTCGCCGTCGACTGCTTCCCACGCGCTCGCCCAGCTATCGTCCCGGTAGTCGTCCTGCTTTGACATGTAATCGGCGTCGTCGGAGCCTTCGTCGGCGTCTTCGTCGTCGGCGTCTTCGTCGTCGGCGTCTTCA
>JBKJSW010000437.1:0-13207 GCA_046595765.1 Ahniellaceae bacterium | reverse complement strand
GACCTTGCTGGCCCTGGCTGCTGGGCTTGCGCAGGTGATGGACCAGCAGCGCTACCGCGAGATCATCATGACCCGCGCGACCGTCAGCGTCGGCGAGGACATCGGTTTCCTGCCCGGTACCGAAGAGGAAAAAATGACGCCCTGGATGGGTGCGCTCACCGATAACCTCGAGGTGCTGACCAACCCGCAGGAAGGCGGTTCGTGGGGGCGTGCCGCCACCAACGACCTGCTCGCCTCGCGCATCAAGATCCGCTCCATGAATTTCATGCGCGGCCGCACGTTCCTCAGCCGCTACGTGATCATCGACGAAGCGCAGAACCTCACCCCGAAGCAGATGAAGACGCTGCTGACGCGGGCCGGTCCCGGCACGAAGATGATCTGCCTCGGCAACGTCGAGCAGATCGGCACGCCGTATCTCACCGAAACGACGTCTGGCCTGACCTACGCGGTCGACCGCTTCAAGGGCTGGGCGCACAGCGGCCACATCACGCTGCGCCGCGGCGAGCGTTCGCGGCTGGCGGACTACGCTTCCGAGAACCTGTAACGACGTGATCGACAGGCAAAAAAACGGGGCGAAAACGCCCCGTCAAAAGCCCTGTAGCTGTGTCGCAGAAAAAATCAGAAGGGGTAAGTCCAGAGCGCCTCGACTTCGAGCAGCCGACCGTCGAGGTCATCGTCCGCAAACGACGGTGCACCGAGGAAGATCTGCGCGGTCGAATAGCTCGCAACAAGCTGCCACCAACCCCAAGTCGGCGAGTTGCGCTCGAACCCAAGGCTCCAGTTGACGTCCGAATAGCGATCGGAAAGTGCCGCGTCGAGCACGGAGGAAGTCGGTCGTGGCTGCTGCTGCGTCGAATACCGCAGCGTAAAGCGAGTCTGCTCGGTGGGCTGCCAGCCGAGTTGGGCGCCGTAGACCGTCAGGTCACGCCAGCCGAATTCCGGTGAGCCGCCATCGCCGAGCAGTGACAGGAGTTCGCGCGGCAGGGTCGCACTGGTGAAGGCGCGGATGTCGCCGTAGGCGATGCGCGACGCGTCCACTCCGACCTGCCAATGCGGGGCGAGCTGCCAATCGAAGCCCACGGTGGCGATGGCCGGCATGTCGAAATCCGCCGCATCGGCGAACACGCCGCGCACCGACTGCAACGGATCCATGTCGATACGCGACTGGTAGGACATGCGATACGCAAGTACCGGCGTCAAACCATCGCGCCATGCGATCGCCGCGCCCTGCCCCGTCGAGGATTCGCTGCCCGCCACTGCGAAGGCGTTGTCGCTGATGCCGGTACCGAGGCCCCAGCTCGCGTACTGTTGCCGCGCGAACAAGGCCGACACAGTGAGCGCGGCGTCGTCGCCGAAGGATTGCGTGAGACCGGGCGCCAGCAGGCTGCGCTCGAGACCGGGTCCGAGTTTGGGGAGCAGCGAAGGCGCCAGCTCGAAACCGTGCGTACCCTGCACCTTGTGTTCCGCACCCAGCGAAAAACTGAGGTTTGGCAAAATCGATCCGATCAGGCCGGCCGCGACCAGCGAAGGTCCGAACCCGGCGGTATCGAATACCGTCGGCGCTGCCGCGACCGCAGTTTCCTGCGCGACCCAGTCGTACTCCGGCAACATCTGCGCCAGCGCGTAACCACCCCATGCGCCGATGTCGCTGGCCTGTGTTGGCGCTACGCTCGCGAACGCCACGAACGTGGCGGTGGCGATCCTGGAAAAACGCGGAGTGGAACGTGTCGGCACGAAGCGGAGACCTCTTTGTTGCAAATTCGCCGCAAGCATTGTCAATTTGCGACACCCTGTCAACTCAATTAATCGCTGATCACGACGATGTTTACGTTGATAACGACTTAATCCGGCGAGTTCACGTCTTCACTATGTCGTTTTTTCACAACAATCTGCCTGGCGAATCCTAGCAAACGTGTTGATCCGTCCCGACCCATCGCTTCAGTCGCCGCCGCTTCCGACCGTGCTGACGATCGCGGGGTCCGACTCGGGCGGAGGCGCGGGTGTGCAGGCCGACCTCAAGACTTTCGCCGCGCTCGGCTGCCACGGTGTGAGCGCGATCACTGCCCTCACGGCACAGAACACTCTCCACGTGTCGGCAATCTGGATGGTGCCGCTGGACATGCTGCGCGCGCAGATCGACGCGTTGTTCGGCGACTTCGAGATCAGGGCGGTGAAGGTCGGCATGCTCGGCAACGCGGCAGTGATTCGCGAAGTCGCGACGGCGCTGAGACGCCACGCACCCGCGAGTATCGTGGTCGATCCGGTGATGGTCGCGACCAGCGGCGACCGCCTGCTCGAAGCGGATGCGCTCGAGTGCCTGCGTGAAGAACTCATCCCGATCGCGACGCTACTGACGCCCAATCTGCCGGAGGCCGAGCTGCTCCTCGGATGCGCCATTCCCCCAACCGGAATGGCGGAGGCAGCCCGGATGCTACGTAGCACGGGCGCGGCAGCGATCCTGCTCAAGGGCGGGCACGCCGCGGGCAAGGATGCGGTGAGCGATTTCCTGATCGATGCGGACGGCGAGGTGCGTTTCGAGCATCCGCGCCTGCACCTGCTGGCCCACGGCACGGGATGCACCCTGTCCGCAGCGTGCGCGGCGTATCTCGCGCACGGCCGCAACCTCCGCTCGGCGACTGCAGCCGCAGGCGACTTTGTCCACGCTTGCCTGCGTCACGCGTTCAGGCCTGGACGTGGAAACGTTGCAGTGCTGAATCATTTCGCCGCCGGTCGCGAACATGCGTGATCCGGTCGACGAAAATGGCAGTTGCGCTTGCAGTGCGTGGCACAATTTCTGGGTCATGCCGGCACCTGCCGGTCTGGGGAACAGGCAATGAATCCAATTTCAGTAGTGCGCTGGGCCGCGGTGCTCGCCGCGGTGGCAGGAAGTGCCGCCTCTCCTGCGCAGGCGCCCGTGTTTGTCGCGGTTGAGACGCACGCGTTACAGACTGCCGGGAATTCCGAATACAGGGGTAGCAGGATCGGTCGGGGAATCGAACGCGCCGCGCCGGTGTTGATGGAAACGCGCGGCCACGTGGATGCGAATGGCGCGGTGTCCACGAGCTGTGCTGCGATCCCTTCCGCCGTCCCACATTCGGAATCGGCGACGCACGCGATCACCAAGCAGGAGCAGCGCTGACATGCGCGCACTCACTTTTTTCTCGGGCCTTGTGCTGTACTTCCTGGGTAGCTCCTTCGCAATCGCCGCTTCGACAGTGCCCCTCACCTCGGGCGTGCCCGTCACATTCAACCTGCCCGGTGGCTCATTCACCAACAGTTTTTATATCGACGTGCCCGCTTCTTCGCAGAAGCTGACTGTGCGCCTGGTCGAAAACGGCGCAGCCGATGTCGACCTTTATCTGAGTAGTGCCGCTCCATTTCCCGACAGCACGGGTACTCAGCAACTGTACGATCATGCTCAGTACCGCTCGGCCAGTTCCGAAACGAACGAAACGCTGGTGATCGGCCGCCCCAACGTGTTTCCCGTCCGCGCGGGTCGTTGGCATCTTGCAGTCGTCAACTATTTGCCGCCCGGAGGCACCCCCGTTCCGGCCGCGCCTACACTCACCGCCACGCTGAGCGACCAGCCGCCCGGGCCGGTCCCCGTCGAAATCGTATTCAACGATGCCACCGGCGACTGTGGAATCGCCGAGTGGACCAACGGCGCGGCGCGCGCAGCCATCGGCGGCAACGCGGGCACCACGCTGGGCCAACAACGCCAAAATGCTGTCAACGAGGCGGTGCGCCTGATCCGCAACGAGATCAAGAGCGACCTGCCGATCCGCGTGCAGGCATGCTGGTCGAACCTCGGCGTGGGCACGTCCTTTACGCTCGCCCAGGCGGGACCGCGAACGCTCATCGCCGGCGAGCCGTGGATGCCGCGCGCCAACACCTACTACGCGACTGCGCCCTCAACCAAGCTGGGTGGCGCCCGCACGTGCGGTTTGCTGGGTGGCGATTGCGACACGGTGTACGACATCCGGGTGACGTTCAATGACCAGGTTGATACCACCGCCATCAACAGCGATTTTTTCTACGGCTTCACCGCCACCAGCCCCTTCAACAGCGTCGATTTCATCGCAGTGGCGATGCACGAGCTGGCGCACGGACTGGGCTTCATCAGCACTATCAACACCCGTGCCAGCGCGGGCCCGGTGGGCCAGAAGCTTGATGGGAGGGACGATGCTTTCGGCCACAACCTGGTGGCGGTGAGCCCTGTCGACGAGTCGCTGACACGCTTCATGGCGATGACCGACCTCGAGCGTGCGGCGGCGATCACGGGTATCGACCGGCTGCGCTGGGACGAGCCACGTGCCGTGGGTTCGCAGTTCAACGTGGCAGCGGGATTCGGCGCACCGACCAGCTTCATCTACATGCACACGCCGAGTCCGGTGGTGCCAGGATCGTCACTCTCCCACGTCGGCACCCGGCACAGCGGGGATCTCATGACGGCGCAGGCTTCACGCGGCCAGCGCGGCCTGCTGCTCGCGGGACCGATGCTCGAGGCGGTGGGCTGGTCCACCACTGCCGAGGTGCTGGCCCCGACGTTGCCGCCATCGAACAACCTCTTCGACGCGCGCCGCGACGGCCACGGCATCGATTTCGTGCGGGTGCGCGACAATCTGTACGCGCTGACCTTTTATACCTACGACGCCAGCGGCCAGCCGGAGTGGTACCAGGCGCTCGGCACCGTGACCAACGGCGTGTTCACCGCGTTCGCGGACGCCGGCGGCAAGAGCCTGATCCGTTATCGCTACACCGCCGGCAACACGCCGCCGCAGGTTCCCGTGTCGGCGCAGTCGGGAACGGTTGCGCTGGATTTCAACAATCCGGCCGGGCAAGCGCCGTGCAACGACGGACGGCCGAGCGCCAATGCCGTGGCGGTCATGACCTTCACGCTCGGTGCCGACGCGAACGTGCGCTGGTGCATGGAACCGATCGTGGCCGCGAACGCGCGCCCCGCCACCAACTTCAGCGGTCTCTGGTTCGCCGGTAGCCTGGACGATGGCTGGGGCTGGTCCGTACTCAACTTCACGGCCGGCGCGACGGTCAGCACCTACGGGCTGCTGTTCTACTACGACGCACTCGGCAACCCGGTCTGGAGCTATTCGCTGCACAGCGGTGTATCCGCGAACACGCTGACGTCGATCTTCCATAGGCGGGGCTATTGCCGGACCTGTACGGCGGCGCCTTTCGCTGACGCCGTCGTCGGCAGCGTCACGTACGGCTTCACGCAGCCTAGCGAATCGGCCGCCGCCAACAATCGCGTGAACTACGACTCGACGCCGCAGAATGGGGTCGGTGGCAGGTTCGCGCGCTCCAACAGCCCGTTCGTACTGCTGACGCAGCCACAGTAGAGGCGGTCGTCGAGGTCGTTCAAGGAATACGCCGGGCTTGCCCGGCGTTTTTCCCGGTGCCGCCGGCCAAGGCGAAACGAGGTTCAGCCGGCGAGGAGCCGCTCGCGGATCGCCGTCGCCAGTCCCATGGTGTTGCCAGTGCCACCGAGGTCTGGCGTCACGCGGTCGCCCGCGGCCAGCGTTGCACGCATCGCGGCATGCAGGCGCGCGGCGTCCTCGTTGCGGCCGATGTACTGCAGCATCTGCCCGGCGGCCAGCAGCAAAGCACACGGGTTGGCGATGCCCTTGCCGGCAATGTCGGGGGCGGATCCATGCACCGCCTCGAAGATCGCGGCGTCGGTACCGATGTTTGCGCCGGGCGCGAGCCCGAGTCCGCCCACGAGGCCGGCGCAGAGATCCGACAGGATGTCCCCGAACAGGTTGGTGGTCACGATCATGTCGAACTTTTCCGGCCGCATGACCAGCTGCATGCACGTGTTGTCGACGATGAGCTCGGACGTCTCGATCTCGGGAAACTCGCGGGCAACGTCGCGCGCGACGTTGAGGAACAACCCCGACGTCGTCTTCATGATGTTGGCCTTGTGCACGATCACCATCTTGCGGCGGCCCAGGCGACGCGCGTATTCGTACGCATAGCGCACGATGCGATCGGATCCCCGTCGGGTCACCTGGATCATCGACTGGGCGGTGTCCCCGTCGGCCGACAGCGTCTGTCCTTCGCTGCGATACGCGCCCTCGGTGTTTTCGCGAACCGTGACGATGTCGATGTTCTCGTAGCGCGCACGCGTTCCAGGGAAGGACAGCGCCGGGCGCACGTTCGCGTACAGGTCAAAACGCCGCCGCAGCTCCACGTTGATCGATGCAAAGCCCTCGCCGATCGGCGTAGACAACGGGCCCTTGAGCGCAATGCGATGCCGGTGGATCGCGTCGAGCGTCGCCTGTGGCAGGAGCTCGCCGGCACTCTCGAGCGCGCCCACTCCCGCCACGGCAAATTCGTAGTCGAAACCGCCCAGCGCTTCGAGCACGTGCAGCGTCGCATCCATCACTTCCGGGCCGATACCGTCGCCGCGGATCACGCATATTTTCGTGTTCATCGATATCCTGGTGTAGCGCAAAGCCGGTCATTGTCGCGCATGCCGCATCCGGAGCGCAGTGGGCGCGTCATGTCGGGGCGTCGGCGTCGCGCGACTCGAGTTGCTCGAGGAAATCGACCGCCCGGCGCAGGTGCGGGATCACGATCGAGCCGCCGACCACCAGCGCCACGCCGAATGTCTCGAAGAATTCGGGTCGCGTCACACCCGCGGTGCGCGACTGTCCGATGTGGTACGCGATGCAGTCGTCGCATCGCAGCACCATCGACGCAACCAGGCCCAGCAATTCCTTGGTCTTGGCGTCGAGCGCGCCGGACTTGTAAGTCTGCGTGTCCAGCGCGAAGAAGCGCCGCACCACCTGATTATCCTCGGCGAGGATCTTCTCGTTGAGGCGCGTGCGGAACGATTCGAACTCCCCGACCCGATCGCTCATGCGCCGAGTGCAACCAGCTCGGCCAACTTGCCACTGCGGTCGGCAGCAACCAGATCATCGTAGCCGCCGACGTGGGCGCCGTTGACGAATATCTGGGGGACGGTGCGCCGCTGCTCGCTGCGCGCCAGCATTTCATCGCGCTTGCCTGCGTCGAGGTCGATGCGGACCTCGGTGTATTCCAGCCCGCGCATCTTGAGCAGGTTCTTCGCGGCCACGCAGTAGGGGCAGATAGCGGTCGAATAGATCTCGACGTTGACCATTTCGGGGCTCCAGCATTCGTCAGCTGCGGATTGTCCCATGGTCGCCGGACCCCCGGCCGCACCGCAGGTGAACGCCACGACAGGCTGCGCGGCAACGGCGCGGGCCGCCCTGAGCGCCGTCCCGGCCCGGCGGCGCTCGAATCACCCCCGGGGAACCGCGGCTCCGGTACCGTGTCCAACTGCTTCGCCTGCCGCCGCGAGTCGCCGTGAAACTCTTCCTTGCCTGCGCCTTATTGACGTTCCTTGCCGGGACGACGCTGGCGGCCGATGTACGCCTTCCGGATTTCGGCAGCTCCGCGGATGTCATGCTCACGCCGGACATCGAGCGACGCTACGGCGAGCAGATGTTGCGCGAGATGCGCGCCGCCAACCTCATCTTCGACGATCCACAGGTGCGCGACTACATCGATGGCCTCGGCTATCGCCTGGTCGCGCAAAGCGAGCGGCCCGATCGAGATTTCACCTTCTTCGTCCTGCGCGACACGTCGTTGAACGCGTTCGCCATGCCCGGCGGCTACATCGGCGTGCATGCAGGCCTCATCACGACCACGGAAACCGAGAGCGAACTCGCGGGAGTCATCTCGCACGAAGTCGCGCACATCAGCCAGCGCCACCTCGCACGCGCGTTCGAATCCGCTTCCAAGTCGCAACTTCCGATCGCGCTGGCCATGCTGGGCGCCATCGTCGCGGCGCAGGCCGCCGGCAAATCGTCGGGCGATCTCGCCCAGGCGGCAGTCGTGAGCGGCACGGCGCTCATGCAGCAGCAGTTGATCAACTTCACGCGCGGCAACGAATACGAGGCCGACCGCATCGGCATCCAGACGCTCGGGCGCGCCGGATTCGATGTCAACGCCATGCCCGACTTCTTCGCGCGGATGCACCGTGCCAACCGGGCCAATGGTTCGGAGATTCCCGAGTTCCTGCGTACCCATCCCGTCGATACCGCCCGCATCGCCGAGGCAAAGGCACGCGCCACCCAGATCACTGCCGAATCGGTCACGGCGCGGCGTGCGGACGACGTGGTGGTCGAACTGCCGTTGACGGTGCCGCGATTGCCGGCGCCCGTGCTGGCGGCGGATGCGCGCGGCAACCGCGATGCCGGAGACGCACTGCCAGCGTTCCTCGTGTTCCGCGAACGGGTGCGGGTGCTGGCCAGTCCGACGCCGTCGTTGCTGGTGCAGGACTATCGGCGCTACCTCGAAGCGGCCCCGGCACCACGCGCGGGTGGCCCCGGCAACGGCATTACCAACGCACGCCGTTATGGTCTCGGCCTGGCCCTGGTGCGCGCCGGTCGCCCCGAGGACGCCTTGCCGGTCCTGTCCGCATTGTCGAACGAGCTGCCCGCCTCCATTCCTGCGCAACTGGCCCTGGCGGAAGCTGAGAGCCTGGCCGGACGCCATGCACAGGCGGTGCAGCGCGTGCAGGAACTGGATCGGCAGCGACCCGGCGAGCGCGCCATTACGCAGGCGCTCGCGACCGTGCTGCTGGCGCAGTCGCGCAAGGACGATGCCTTGCAGGCGACACGGCGGCTGAAGCCCGTGCTCGAGAAGCTCGATGCCGACGCGGCGCTCATCGAAACCTACGCCCGTGCCAGCCAGCTTGCGGGGGACGAGGTGCGCGCTGGCGAGATGTACGCGGAACTGACCCTGCTCAATGGCCGGCCGGACGACGCCATGGGCCAGCTGCGCGGCCTGCTCGGCCGTGCCGACGTCGATCACTACCAGCGCGCCCGGATCGAGGCACGCATCGCGCAGATCACGCCGTGGGCGTTGTTTGTGCAGGAAGAAAGGCGCAAACGACGGCTGGAGTAACCTCCTGCAGCCCCATGGGGTCGCGTCCTGTCATGGCACCGCAACAAAAATGCAGTCCAATCGCGGCTGGATGACAGTTCAAGGACACTGCGCTCCCGTGCAGAAACAGATTCTGATCGTCGAAGACGAAGCCGCCATCCGCGACATGGTCGCCTTCGCGGTGACGCGCTCGGGCATGCAGCCGGTGCATGCGGCGGACGCACGCGCGGCGCAGGACGCCATCATGCAACGCGTCCCCGACCTCATCCTGCTGGACTGGATGCTGCCGGGCATGAGCGGTCTCGAATTCGCCCGGCGCCTGCGGCGCGAGGAGATGACGCGCGAGGTACCCATCATCATGCTGACCGCGCGCGGAGAGGAAAACGACCGTGTCGGCGGCCTGGAAGCCGGAGTCGACGACTACGTGGTGAAGCCCTTTTCCACGCGCGAACTCATGGCGCGGGTCAAGGCGGTCATGCGGCGCAACAAGTCCGAGGCGGAAGACGGCAATGTCGACCTCGGCGGCCTGCGCATCGATGGTCCCGCACACCGTGTCTACGGCGGCGACACGCCGATCGCGATCGGTCCCACCGAATACCGGCTCCTGTATTTTTTCATGACGCATGCGGAGCGCGTGTACTCCCGCGGCCAGCTGCTCGACCAGGTCTGGGGCGGCAACGTCTACGTCGAGGAGCGCACCGTCGACGTGCATATCCGCAGGCTGCGCAAGACTCTGGAGCCTTTGCAGCTGGATGGCCTCATCCAGACAGTGCGCGGTTCCGGCTACCGGTTCTCGACCACGCCGGCGGCGTGAGCTGTCGGCGCGGTCGTGCGCACGGCCTGCGTTCGATGCGCACCCCGCAGGACCCGGCCGGCCCGCACGCGCGTTAACCTTGAAACATGGAATTGCTCCGCCACAACGCTTGGCAGGTGTCGATCGGCCGGTTCGTGCTGCTGATCGTCGCGGCGTCGCTGGTCGGCCTCGCCACCGGCCAGGTCCAGCTGGCGCTGCTCGTCGCGCTCGCTGGCTACGTCGCGATGTCGCTCCGCAGCCTGTATCGCATCCAGCACTGGCTAGGCTCGCGACGGCGGGTGCCGCCACCCGAGGACTGGGGCGTCTGGTCGGACGTCGCCCACACCGTGCATAGACGCCTTGAACAGGAACGCTCGCGCAAGCGTCGACTGGTGCGCCTGCTGCGCGCTTTCCGGGAAGCCGCCGCGGTCTTGCCGGATGGCGTGGTGATCACCACGCTCGGCCGCGAAGTGGTGTGGTTCAACGAAGCCGCCGGACGGCTCCTCGGCCTGCATCCCCGACTCGACCGCGGTGCGCGGCTCGATCGGCTATTCGAGCATCCACGCCTGCAGGCGTGGCTCGCCGAACCCGGGTTCCCGGAACCGCTCATCGATGTGCCCGCACCGCGCGACGATGCCATGCGCCTCAGCCTGCGCCTCATTCCCTACACCCGCCAGCTGCAGTTGCTGGTGACGCGCGACATCACCAACCTCATGCGGCTGGAACAGGTGCGGCGCGACTTCGTGGCCAACGTTTCGCATGAGTTGCGCACGCCCCTGACGGTGCTGCATGGCTACCTGGATATGATCGACCCGCAGGAAACGCCGGAGTGGGCGCCGATGGTGGAAGAGATGCGACGGCAATCGCTGCGCATGGCGCAGATCGTCGAAGACCTGCTGACGTTGTCGCGGCTCGAGGCGCAGGTACAGGTGGCGCCTGAACAGGTCGTCATGGCCAGCATGCTCAAGACGCTGCAGCGCGAGGCGGAAGCACTGAGCCACGGCCGCCATAGAATAGTCATGGACGCGCGCACCACGGCCGATCTCAGCGGATCGACGAAAGACCTGCACAGCGCGTTTTCCAACCTGGTCTCGAATGCGGTGCGGTATACCCCGGCCGGCGGCCAGGTGACGATTGCCTGGTGGGCCACGACTGAGGGCGAAGTGGAATTTTCGGTGACGGACACGGGCGTCGGCATCCCCCAGGAACACCTGCCGCGGATAACGGAACGCTTCTACCGCGTGTCCGCGTCCCGCTCGCGGGATTCGGGCGGGACCGGCCTTGGACTTTCGATTGTCAAGCACGTGCTCAACCTGCATCGCGGACGGCTCGAGATCTCGAGCGACGTCGGACGCGGCAGCGTATTCGCCTGTCGCTTCGACGCGGCCCAGGTCTGGTCCGAACCGGCGCGCGAACATGCCGCGTAAGACACCCCTCGTCCCGACTGGCGGACCCGTCGCGTCCCGGCCCAAGCGGCGGCGCGGGCACCCCGCGCCGTTGTTCTTCAATCGCGAACTGAGCCAGCTCGAGTTCAACGCGCGCGTGCTGGCGCAGGCGCAGGACGAACGTGTGCCGCTACTCGAGCGCGTGCGTTACCTCGGCATCTGCAGTTCCAACCTCGACGAGTTCTTCGAGATCCGCGTGGCGACGCTGAAACAGCAGATCGTGCTCGCGCAGCCGACCATCGGTCCTGACCTCCTGAGTCCGCAGGAAGCGCTTGCGCGCATCCGCACGCGCGTCGCGCAGCTGATCGAAGAGCAATATGCGTACTGGTCGCGCACGCTGCGGCCGGCGCTCAAGCGCCAGGGCATCCGCCTGCTCGGTCGTACCGAATGGAAGGCGGCGCAGGCGCAGTGGCTGCTCGATCACTTCCGGCGCGAGATCCTGCCGGTGCTGTCGCCGCTCGGGCTCGACCCGGCGCATCCGTTCCCGCGCATCCTCAACAAGAGCCTCAACCTGGCGGTGGTGCTGACCGGGCGCGACGCTTTCGGCCGCGAGGGCAAGTTCGCGCTCGTGCGCGCACCGCGTTCGCTGCCGCGAGTGATCGAGTTGCCACCGCAGATCGCAGGTTCCGGGCAGGCATTCGTGCTGCTGTCCGCGGTGCTGCAGGAATTCGTGGGCGAATTGTTTCCGGGCATGCAGGTCAAGGGCTCGTACCAGTTCCGCGTCACCCGCGACAGCGAGCTCATCGTCGACGAGGACGAGGTGGAGAACCTCGCCCTCGCGCTTCGCGACGAATTGATGGAGCGCGGTTACGCGGACGCAGTGCGGCTCGAAGTCGCAGCGAAATGCCCACCGCGAATCATCGAGTTCCTGACCGGCCACTTCGGCCTCGGTGCCGAAGACGTCTATCGGGTTGCAGGTCCGGTGAACTTGAATCGCGTGGCGCAGCTGTACGACATGATCGACCGGCCGGAACTCAAGTTCCCGCCCTTCGCGCCGCGTATCCCCGAAATCTTTTCGAACCACGATTCACCCTTTGGCGCGATCCGTGCGCAGGATGTGCTGCTGCATCATCCCTTCGACTCGTTCGCGCCGGTGGTCGAGCTGCTGCGGCACGCCAGCGTCGATCCCGAGGTACTCGCGATCAAGCAGACGCTGTATCGCGCGGGCAAGGACTCGCCGCTGGTGAACCACCTGATCCAGGCCGCGCGCAACGGCAAGGACGTGACGGTCGTGGTCGAACTGCGCGCGCGTTTCGACGAGGACACCAACATCGCGCTGGCAGATCGCCTGCAGGCCGCCGGCGTACAGGTCGTGTATGGCGTGGTCGGCTTCAAGACCCACTGCAAGATGCTGCTGATCGTACGCCGGGAAGCCCATGGCCTGGCGCGGTACACGCACCTTTCCACGGGCAATTACCACACGCGCACCACGCGCACGTACACGGACATCGGCCTCCTCACCGCCAATCCGGTGCTGGCCAACGACGTCAACCGCATGTTCCAGCAGCTGTCCGGCCTGGGCCCTGTCATCGAGCTCGACCTTTTGCTGCAGTCGCCTTTCACCCTGCAGCAGGCGCTGCTCGACAAGATCGGTCGCGAGGCGGCGCACGCGCGCGCCGGGCGCCCCGCGCGCGTCATCGCCAAGATCAACGCCCTCAACGATCCCGAGACGATCCGCGCGCTGTATGCGGCGTCGGGCGCTGGCGTCGACATCGATCTCATCGTGCGCGGCACCTGCGCGCTGCGGCCGGGCATGCCCGGCGTGTCCGAGCGCATCCGCGTGATCTCCGTAATCGACCGCTTCCTGGAGCACAGCCGCGTGTATTTCTTCGAGAACGGCGGGCTCCCCGAGGTCTGGTGTTCGAGCGCCGACTGGCTCGAGCGCAACCTCATGCGCCGCGTGGAAACCTGTTTCCCGATCCTGCAGCCGGAACTCGCCCTGCGCGTGCGCGAGGAAGCCCTGGACAACTATCGGACCGAGCTGCCAGGCGTGTTCCGTATCGGTCAGATAGTTGTCCAGCGCTTCCTCGCGAACGCG
>JBKJSW010000449.1:0-12775 GCA_046595765.1 Ahniellaceae bacterium | reverse complement strand
GCACTCGAGCGCCTCATCCCAGTAGAGCGGCCGGTCGATCCCGTGCGCCGCGAGCCAGTCCCAGCCGGCGCTGAGCCACAGGCGTGGATCGCGGTAGCCGCCGTCACGGATGAAGCGGATGTACTCGGCATTGCTGACCGGTCGACTCGCGAGCGCGTGCGGCGCGAGCCACTCGGTGTGGCGCGGTGACTCGTTGTCGTAGGCGAAACCGGGCGCAGCCGGCCAAGCGCGGGCGCCGATCTCGACGGCGCCCGAGGTGCCAGGGATCCAGCGCAAGTCGGCCGCCACTGCGGGCCACCGCTGGCAGTCGCTGCGATACGCGGGCAGCAGCGGGTTGAGCGCGAATGCATGCTTGATGTCGGTGAGGATGAGTTCCTGATGCTGCTGCTCGTGGTGCAGGCACAGCTCGAGCAGCTCGAGCTGGTGCGCGTCCGGGGCGCCAAGCGCGAGCCGTTGCTCCACCCGTTCGTCAACCTCCGCGCGATAGGCACGCACCTCGTCGAAGCTCGGACGCGACAACAGCCCGCGCTGGGGACGCGGGTGCGAACTGCCGAACGACTGGTAGTAGCTGTTGAAGCAGTGGCCGAAGCGCTCGTCGACCATGCGGTAACCGGGCTCGGCGGCGAGCACGACTTGCTCGAGGAACCACGTTGTGTGCGCCAGGTGCCACTTGGTGGGGCTCGCCTCCGGCATGCTCTGCAGCATCGCGTCCTCGGCCGAGAGCGGAGCCGCAAGTCGCAACGTGGCGGCGCGCACGGCGCGAAACGCCGGCGCGAGTTGCGCGGCGTGCGTGGGCGCATCGATGTCCATTCGCCGCGGCGTCGCTATCGGCATCGTACGCTCCTCACTTCTGTCGCGGCCATTCCAGTCGGGCATCGGGCGCGGGCGTGCCGGCACGCTGGCAGCGTGGCTCCTCGATCACGGCCCGTCCGACTGGATGCTGCGTTGCCAGGAATCTTCCCGACGCGGCGGCGGCGATGGTGTGCGCGGCAGGTGCAATCCCCCGGACCGTCGACACGAAGCGTCGCAGTCTGGCCGGTCGCGCCTGACGACCGCGTCAAGAACGTTCAGCGACGCCCGCTGCCCTCGAGGAAGCGCAGGAACTCCGCCCGGGTCCGTGCATCCTCGCGAAAGGTGCCGAGCATCATCGACGTGGTCATGCTGACGCCGCGCTTGTGGATGCCGCGCGTGGTCATGCACTCGTGTGAAGCTTCGATCACCACGCCGACGCCGAGCGGATGCAACGCGCGCTCGATGCAACGCGCGATCTGCGCGGTCATCTTTTCCTGCACCTGGAATCGTCGGGCATAGGCGTCAACCACGCGCGCCAGCTTGCTGATTCCGACCACTTTGCCGTCCGGCAAGTAGCCGACGTGCGCACGACCCATTATCGGCGCCATGTGGTGCTCGCAGTGGCTCTCGAACTCGATGTCGCGGAGCACGATCATCTCGTCGTAGCCGGCGACTTCCTTGAAGGTCCGACCGAGGTATTCGTCGGGGTCGAGCGCGTATCCGGAAAACCAGTCGCCGTAGGCATCGACCACGCGTCGCGGCGTGTCGACGAGCCCCTCGCGATCCGGGTCCTCGCCCGACCAGGCCAGCAACGTGCGCACCGCTTCAAGCGCGGCTTCGCGCGAGACACCGCGTTCCGTCGCGGCGCTGGCCTTGACGCGCGGAATTCCGCTGCGTGCGACTTTCGCGGGCGGTCGCACGACAGTCGCCGGGCGAACGCTCCTGGAGACCTGCCGCGCCGCCGCTGCGGCGGCCGCTGAAGCGACCGCGGTCCGGCGATTCTTGGGAGTATTCATGGGTGCGGTTCGCGAAATGCGCGGATGGGCATCGTAACCGACGAAGCGTGCGCGGCCACGTCCGCGCAACGGCCCCGAGCGGGCGTCAGTGAGTCTGGTCCGGCAGGTCCGGGCGCTCCCCGGTGCCGGCTGCCGCCGGACCCGGCGGATCCACTTGGCGGGAAGGCGCGTCCACTGCTTCGAGCGCCATGTCGTCGTTGTCGGCGGCGGGCAACGGCCGCGTGCCCCTCGCACCCATTTCCTGCATGAGGCGCGCGTGGGTGACGAGTCCCTGTCGGCCGGTGAAGCGGTCGCCGAGCTTGCGCATGGTGTTGTCGACCGTCACGAGTTGACGCTTGAGGTCGCCGAGCAATGCAGCGGCCTGCGCGATCGCGTCGATGAGCTTGCCTGCACGCTTCGCGATCTCTTCCGAATTGCGGGTGCGCTTCTCCACGCGCCAGAGGTAGTCGATCGTCTTGAGCATCGCCATCAGCGTGTTGGGGCTGACCAGCACGATGTTGCGATCGTGGGCGAAGCCCTGCAGTTCGACGTCATGTTGCAATGCCAGCATGAGGGCAGGCTCGATGGGCACGAACAGCAGCACGTACTCGATCGCCTGCTCGCCGAAGCGCTTCGCGTATTCCTTGCCGGCAAGATCCTTGACGTGCGAGCGCAGCGAATCCATGTGCGCCTTGACGAATGCGTCGCTGTCTTCCTCCGCGCTGGCGTTGACGAAGCGTTCGTAGGCGACCAGCGACACCTTGCTGTCGATCACCACGCAGCGTTCCTGCGGCAACCGGACCAGGATGTCGAGACGACCGCTACCGCCCTCCTCGTCGCTGACGTGGTGTTGCCGGAAATATTCGTGTCCTTCGCGCAGGCCGGACATCTCGAGCACGCGGCCGAGCACCACTTCTCCCCAGTTGCCGCGGGTACGCGAATCGCCGCGCAACGCGACCGCAAGGTTCTGCGCGTCCTGTGAAACCTTCGAGCTCACCTCGGCAAGCCTGCGGACTTCGCCCTGCAGACTGTTGCGTTCCTTGGTCTCGTCCAGGTACAGGAGCTCGATGCGCTCGCGAAACGCGGCGAGGTCCTTGTCGAAAGGCTTGAGCATGAGCTCGAGCTGCTCCTTGCTCTCGGCTCGAAACTGCGTGGTCGAATCGTTGATCACCCGGCTCGCGATATCGGCCATCTGCACGCGCAGCGCCTCGCTCGATTCGTTCACCCATTCCTTCATGCGCCCGATCTCGCGCGCCGAATTCGCCAACTGCGCCGACAATTGCGCGTTCTCCGCTGCCAGCTCCACCTCGCGACCGTGCAGCTGGCGCGACTGCGCCAGCGCCGCAGCGAGGTCGCGGCTCAGCTCTTCAACCCTCGCGCCCGAGGACTGCGCGCGCGCCAGGGAGACCTCGAGGTCCTTGGCCAGGCTGCTGCCGGAAGCCCGGGAGGATTCGAGCGCCTGCGTGGCGCGGGTGTGGTTCGCGGTTTTCTCCTCGAGCTGCGGCGCAAGGATGTCGAGCGTTGTCTGCAGCGCGGCGGCGCGCGTCTCCGCCGCGGACAGGCGTTCGCGCAAGGCCGCGAGTTCCGAGCGCAGGCCTTCCGAGCTTGATTCCAGCGCGAGTGCGCGCTCGACCGCGAGCCTGGCTTCGGTGCGACTCTCCGCCGCGGCCTCCTGCGCGGCGCGCGCCTCGAGGCTGGCCGCCGCCTGTCGCGAGGCCGCTGATCGCCAGAGGAGCAACGCCAGCGCGGACACCGCTCCGAGCAGGATGATCGCGATGGTGTAGGCGTCAGGCGACATTGCGGATTGCCAAGTGCTGCAAAGGTCGCCCCAAGTCTAGTGGCCGTGGTCGCAGGCACCGAGACGCCGCGTCACCAGACGCGGCAGAACACCGCCTTGAGGTAGCGCGACTCGGGAACCTGCGCCAGCACTGGATGATCGGGCGAGGCACCCTGCACGTCGAAGATCTGCAGGGTGCGCCGGGCCGCCCACGCGGCGCGGCGCAAGGTCTCGAGAAATACGTCGGTGCCGATCAGTCCCGTGCACGAACAGGTCAGCAAAACGCCGCCTGTCGCCACCGCGCCCATCGCCGCCAGGTTCATGCGGTAGTACGCGGCCAGTGCCTGTTCGATGCGGCTGGCATCGCGCGTCTGCTTCGAGGGATCAAGCACGACGACGTCGAAGTTTTCGGCGCGCTCGCGCGCGCGCTCGAGCCAGGCGAACAGATCCGCCTCCACGAATTCCACCGTCGCGCCATTGAGGGCGGCGTTGTCGATGGCCTGCGCAATCGCCGCGGGATCACGATCGACGCCGAGTACGCGCCGTGCGCCGCCACGCGCCGCATTGAGCGCAAAGCCGCCGGAATTGCAGCAGAGGTCAAGCACGCTGCGGCCGCCGGAAAGCGCCGCGAGGCGCGCGCGGTTGTCGCGCTGGTCGGCGAAGAATCCGGTCTTGTGGCCGCTGCCGGCCTGGACCCGATAGCGCACGCCATGCTCGTGCACGACGACAGGTTGCGGCAACGCGGCGGTGCCGGCGTCGAAGCTCTCCTGCTTCTGCACGTGGCGGTCCGCGTATGCGTAAGTGCGCAAGTCAGGGAACTGCTCGCGCAAGAGCTCGAACAACAGCGCGCGCTGGCGCCACATGCCGGCCGCGAACCACTCGACCACGACGAGGTCGGCGAAACGGTCGATCACCAGTCCGCCGAGATTGTCGCCTTCCGCGTGCACCAGCCGATACGCATCGGTCACGGCGTCGAGTCGCAGCACGTCCCGGCGCAAACTCAGTGCCTGGGCGAGACGTTCGGCGAACCAGCCGCGGTCGATCGCGGTGTCTGCGCGCTCCTCCAGCACCCGGAATCCGACGCGTGCGTGGCCATTGTAGAAGCCGCGTCCGGCGAACGATCCGTCGGGATTGCGCAGTTCGGCGAGCGCGCCGGATGGCGGCCGCGGCACCGGCGTGGTCAGCGCGCGCTGGAATATCCACGGGTGCGCGTTGCGACGGGGCAGCTTGAGTTGCACCACTTGCGTGCGCGCGGCCTCGTCGGAGGCGGAATTATGCGATGACATGCGCCAAGCATAGCCCGGGAGCGACGAGGAGCGCCCGACCCCGCCGAAGCCCGGGCGCGGTAAGTCGGTGCGCTTCCTTGCTAGTTCGCAACTGATCCCCACAACCGGTCGATGGACTTGCCACAACTCGCCGACCCCACGCCTTCGGAGCTTGCGCGCGATCGCGTCCGCTGGCTGCGCAGTGCGTTCATCGCCATCGGCAGCATCCTGGCGTTGACGTGGATCAAGCTCGTGGAGTGGACGCTGGGCGCGGACTTCAGCGTCCTGGGAATCCTGCCGCGGGCGGCGTCCGGGCTACTTGGCATCGTGACGGCCCCCCTGCTGCATGGCAGTTTCGAGCATCTCGCCGCCAACGCGCTGGCAATCCTCATCCTGCTGACGCTGTCGCTGTACGCCTATCCGCGCGCCAGCATCCGCGCGTTGCCGTTGATCTGGCTCGGCAGCGGCGTGGTGACCTGGCTGATCGGTCGCTCGTCGCTGCACCTCGGCGCCAGCGGCATCACGCACGGCCTCATGTTCTTCGTGTTCGTGATGGGCGTGCTGCGCCGCGACCGACCGGCCATCGGCACCGCACTCGCCGCATTTTTCCTCTACGGCGGGATGTTCCTCAGCATCTTTCCGCACGACCCGCACATCTCGTGGGAAGCGCACCTCGGCGGTGGCGTCAGTGGCCTCGTCGCTGCCCTGCTGTGGCGGCGCCTCGATCCCGCGCCGGAGCGCAAGCGCTACAGCTGGGACGAAGACGAGGAGCGCGCTGCGCTGGAGGGCGGTGATGACGAGTTCTCGCTGCCACGACCGGACGTCGCGCCGATCTGGGATGGACCTTCCGCGGGTCACCCCGATCCACGCCGGGGCGTGGTGCTCGCGTTTCCGCAGCGCAGCGCGGGCGAGCCGCGCGAGCCGCCGACCTTGCACTGAGTCTGGCTTCGGCGGCGGCACTGCCGCGAAAGACACTCCTCCCGGCCTTCGAGGCCGGGAGGTATTGGATGCCTCGTGATCTACCGGCGCATCAGCGGAACGCGGCCATGGTGGCCTTGGTGTTCTGGAGCACGCGCTGGTTGTGATGCTTGGTCGTCGTCCCCATCGGCACGCCGCCGTAGGTCTTGCCCGGGTTGGACCAGTAGTTCAGCCGGGTGCAACTGCTCGGGCAGGCATAGGCCATGATCGTGCGCCAGCCACCGGTGGCGTACTGGTAACCATGGCCATAGGCGTATGGCGAGTTGGTGGGATCGTTGACGGGATCGTGGCGTGCCGATTGCAGGTGCCCGATCTCATGGCCAAACGAGTAGTAGCCGGTCGCGCAACTCCAGTGCGCCGCGGCGAACGCCGTCGAAGCGGTGGAGCCGATTCCGGACGCGAGTCCGCATGAGGAGCTGTTGTTGATCAGCAGCACGGCCACGTCCGCGGTGTAGGTGTTGCGGGTGGAATGGATGCTGTCCATGTAGCCGTCGCTGGTCCCTCGAAAGCGCGCGAGGTCGGTGCTGAAACTGCCCGACTCGGTGTACGTCACCTGGGTGCTGACCGCGCGAATCATGCTGATCTCGACTCCGCTGTTGACATAACCCTGGTTGGTCTCCGCCACGGCAAGGCTGATGAGTCCCGTAATATCTCCACTCGCGGTGCGGGCGGCCGGCGTGTAGGCCACCAGCACGCGGATCGTGCTGACGGCGCGGATCTCGGGTCCCTGCGATCGCGAGACGTCGATTGCCGGCAGCGAATCGAATTCCCGCGGATGGTCGGGTGGCGCGAGCGACTCGTTGACTTCGATGATCGCGTGCTGTCCGTCGTTGAGCGGACGGATGTTGTAGAGCTGTCCGGCGACCCGCAGTGTGCCGGTAATCCGGTCGTCGTTGCGCGCCAGCATCAGCGTGCTCAGGGCATCTTCGGCGATCTCCTCGGTACCCGACGCGGCCTTCTGCCACTGCACCTTCGGTCCGAGCTTGACCTGCCCGTACCAGATCGTGACCCCGGCATCGTCGACGTAGGCGTTGAGGCGATCGACATCGAGACGTAGGCCCGGCCCGAGATCGAGCGTGAGTTCACGCGTCTCCATCGACACCGCGGCCGCATTCACGTTGACGAGCGAAATCTGCGCGGTCGCAGGATCGTTCGCGATCGACTGGTACGCGGGGTCGGCGACGCTGGCGCGCCCGGTTCCCGCCGAGAAAAGTTCGAGTCCTGCGGCAAATGCCGCTGGCGAAGCCAACATCATCAAGGCGGACGCCGTGACTGCCGCCAGAGTTTTGCTGTGCATCGTTGTTGCTCCCTGTGAGTGATTGAGTCCGCTCGCGCTGGCCCTGTCGCTTGCGGTCGATGGAACTCGAACTTCGGGCCAAAACCTTGTTCGCGCATGCCTGCACCGGCACAGACCCGCGCCGCGCGCAATGAATTGCTGGAATGGAGCGCGGATGAGCGCCCTCTGCATGGAGTGCGGGGCTTGATAGCACGCTTGCGCAGGCTTGCCGTTGCGCGGCGCAACATGCCGCGCGCAAAAGCGTTTGGAGCCACCCGCGTCCCTGCGACAATGCACGATTCCGTTGCGGGCGAGACGACCATGCTGCAGTCGAATTGGCGGCCGCGTGCAGGATGCCGCGGCCGCGCCAGCCACGGCGCCCAGGAGCCGCAGCGATGAGCTCCCGGGACTTCATCCTGGTCGTCGACGACGCGCTGGACCGCAGTTCGTGCGCGGCGATCATCGAGCGCTTCAAGGCGAGTGCCGGCGTGGTGCCCGGTCGCGTGGGCGGCGGCCTCATGCCGGACCTCAAGGATTCGCGCGATCTCTCGATTTCGGGTGACGCCGCGTGGCGCGATGCGGAGGTGGCCTTCAACGGTGCGCTCATGCAGGGTTTGCTACGCTACGTGCGCGAATACCCGTTCGCCCTGATCGCACCGCTGATGCTGCAGACGCCCGATGGCGGCACGCGCCTGACCGCGGACAGCATCGCCGGAATGGCCGACGCCGCGCTCATGCCGGTGCTCGAGTACGTGTTTCGCCCGGGCACCATCAACCTGCAGCACTACCTCGCCGACCGCGGCGGCTATCCCTACTGGCATTGCGAGCTGTACCCGCGCGATGTACACGCCGAAACCCTGCACCGCTGGCTGCTGTGGACGGTCTACTTGAACGACGATTTCGGCGAGGGCGAGACCGAGTTTTTCTACCAGCAGCGCAAGATCGTGCCGCGCACGGGCAGCCTGCTGATCGCGCCGACCGCGTTCACCCATACGCACCGCGGCAACCGGCCGCGCAGCGGCGACAAGTACATCGCCACCAGCTGGATACTGTTCCAGCGAGCACAACAGCTCTTTCCCGCCGCGTCGGGCTGAACGAATGCCGCCGCGAGCGCGCGGCGGCGACCGGCGTTGCAGGATCGTTCGCTTAAACTGCGCCGCACCCAGGGGAGTCAGCGATGCTGCAGGTTTTCGGAGTCGAGATCAGTGGCTGGTTCATCCTCGGCTGGGCAGCCTACCTGTTCGTGCTCACGGTCTGGATCATCCTGCAGAAGCGCGAGCCGGCGGCGACGCTTGCCTGGATCATGGCGCTTGCAGCGCTGCCCGTGATCGGGTTCTTCATCTTCTTCGTATTCGGGCCGCGCCGCATCAAGCGCAACCGCCTGAAGCGCGGTGGCAGCAACAAACTGTGGCAGGAGAAGGTGGGCGAGCACGCCGCACTGGCGGCCGCGGACGCACCGCACGAGCTGACGATGCGGCAGACGGAGCTCATCCAGAAGGCCTGCCAGATGCCGCTCACCACCGCGTCGTCGCTCACGCTGCTCGTGGATGGCGTCGAAGCCTACGATGCGATCTGCAAGGCGATCGAAGGGGCCAAGCACCACGTCCACCTCGAGTACTACATCTTCGCAGACGACGAGACCGGAACCCGGGTGCGCGATGCGTTGATCGATCGCGCGAAAGCCGGCGTGGAGGTGCGACTCCTGATCGACGGCGCCGGCTCGTTCGGCACCGGTCGGGACTTCGTGCAACCGCTGCGCGATGCAGGCGCTGAAGTGGCGGTCTTTCACCACGTGTACGGGATTGCAGGTTTCCGGCCGCACTTCAACTTCCGCAGTCATCGCAAGATCTGCATCGTCGACGGCACCATCGCCTTCACGGGTGGTATCAACGTGACCGACGATGAAAATTCGCGCGTCAAGCCGAACGACTACTTCCATGATCTCCATCTGCGCATGGAAGGCTCGGTCGCCAACCACCTGCAGCGCGTGTTCCTGGAGGACTGGCACTACACCACCAAGAAGTTGCCGGAGCCCGGTGACTACGTGCGCGCCCATCCGCCCGGCGAGTTCGCGCTGCAGGTGCTCGCGTCGGGTCCGGATTGCAAGTGGGAGCCCACGCACCGCGCCTACGTCGACGCGATCCACAACGCGACCAAGCGCGTGTGGATGATGACGCCATACTTTGTGCCCACGGAAGCCGCGCTCATGGCGCTGACGACCGCGGCGATGCGCGGCATCGACGTGCGCGTACTGGTCCCGGACAAAAGCGACACGCTGATGGCCAAGCTGGCAGCGCGTTCGTACTACGACGAGATACTCGACGCCGGGGTGCGAGTGTTCGAATACCAGCCCCGTATGCTGCACGCGAAGGCCCTGCTGGTCGACGACGGCTTCGTCATGATCGGCACGTCGAACTTCGACAACCGCAGCTTCCGGCTCAATTTCGAGGTCGACATCGCGATCCACGAGACCTGCATGGCCGCGGCGCTCGAAGCGGTCTGGAACACCGATCAGGCCGACAGCATCGAAGTGCACAAGGACAAGGAGCCGCAGCCGTTCATGTCCCGGCTGAAGCAGGCATCGGCACGACTGCTGTCGCCGATGCTGTAGTTCCAGCCTGCGGCTCGGATCATGCCCGACATGCGGGCGCCCCGCACTGGCAAACGGCGTGAGCCACTTGGGCGGCGACGTGGAACAATGCGTCCACCAGTCCAGATCGGGGTCGTGCGATGCGCTGGATGTTCCTGCTGGGTGCGTTGGCTTGCGCGGCGCTGGTGTTCGTCATCGATTCGCCGGGCTGGTTGGGGCTCGACATCCTGGCCGTCCTGATCTTCGGCACGCTGGCAGTGTTCGGATTCGCCGGGGCGCGCATCGAGGAGCGATCGAATACGGGCGGCGCCATCCTCACCGCAGCGGATCTCGCGGAGATCCGCGCGCGCGCCGCCGCGGCCAACGGCGCCCCGCCTGCCGCCGTCAAGTCACCGGATGATGCGGTTACCGGTTCGATTGCGGCACTGCGAGCCCGCGCCGAGGCTCGGCGCACTCGTTCAAGCTGAGAGGTTCGATTCAGTTCCCGTGCGATCTGACAAGCCTTGCGCCCGATTCGAGTTCACGTAAGTTCACGTTGTTGAACGGAACCGCACGTTAAGGCGGTCGCGGCATTTCACTTTCGTCAAAGCCAGACCACAATGATCCACGGACCGCTTGCGGGCGGCCGGTTTTGACTTATAGACAGCGACCCGCAAGGGTCCTTATGGGAGGACACACAATGTCAGTTGAGGGTCTGCTGGTTGCATTGATTATTGGCGCCATCGCCGGTTGGCTGGCTGGACAGGTCGTCCGCGGCTTCGGCTTTGGTTTGATCGGAAACATCGTGGTCGGCATCCTCGGTGCGCTCCTCGCGAGCTTCCTGCTTCCGGCACTGGGCGTTTCGCTCGGCGGCGGTTGGGTTGGCAGCATAATCGCGGCGTTGATTGGCGCGATCGTCCTGTTGCTGATCATCGGCCTGTTCCGGCGCGGGTCCGCCCGGGTCTGAGTTCTGCGCAACACCGTTTGACGAAAGGGCCGGCTTGCCGGCCCTTTCCTTTTCACCTGTACGCTCCGAGCCTCCGCGATCAATGAGGTCGACCCCCTGCCGCTTCGAGCATTGGGCTTCGAGGTGCACGTCTGGCGCTGGCGCGGACCGCGCGGCGATTCCCGCGTGGATGCGCTGCTCGCCTCATACCTCGGCGTGTCACCCGCGCAGTTGCGCTGGACCATCGGTCACCACGGCAAACCGGCACTCGCCGGCGAATCCCTCGCCATGAACTGGTCGCATTGCGACGGCGAGTTGCTCCTCGCGGTTGCCGAAGGCACCGCAATAGGCGTCGACCTGGAGATGCCACGCGCCCTGCGTCGTCGCCAAGCCCTGCTGGAGCGCGCATTCACCACGCGGGAACGCGACGCGCTCAAGCACGCCGACGATGTCGTGGTACTTCGTGCATGGGCGTACAAGGAAGCCCTGGTCAAGGCGATCGGACGGGGCATCGCTTATGGCCTCAACCGCATCGAACTCGATCTGCGCGATCCGCTTGCACCCCGACTCGCCGCGCTGACCGGCCCGGCGGCGCCGGCTGGCGCGTGGCACGTCCAGGCATTGCCGCAGCGCGACGACGCATTGGCTGCGGTCGCCTGGCGCGGCGGCCCGCGTACCGTCCGGCAATTTTTCCTCGACGACGCGACGGCAGGCACCGACTCTTCGTCTTCGTTGGAAAGAACCTGGCGCTGATGGCCACCGCGTATTTCGACGACATCGATGAACTGACGCTGCGTCGCGCCCGCAACGGCGACGGTGCGGCGTTCGCGAGCCTGTACGACCGCTATGCCAAGCCGGCGTATAACCTGTCGCTGCGGATGTTGGGCGATAGTGCGGCGGCCGAGGACGTGGTGCAGGAAGTGTTCCTGCGCCTGCTCGACCGGCTGCGGGGATTTCGGGGTGATGCTCCTTTCGGCGCATGGTTGCGGCGGATGGTGGCGAATGCGGCAATAGACGAGTTGCGCCGGCGCCGCTGGCTGGAGAGCGAGTCCGAGGTCCCGGTCGCGCAGTTTCCGCAGACGCGCTCGCTGGCCGAGCAACAGGTCGAAGCCTGGCAAGCGTTGATGGAGCTGTCGCCTGCGGCCCGGGCGATCGTCTTGCTACACGAGGTCGAGGGTTACACGCACGTCGAGTTGGCCGCGATGTTTGGCCAGAGCGAGAGCTATTCGAAGTCGATATTGTCGCGTGCGCTGGCGCGCTTGCGCGATCGCATGCAGTTGCAGGAGCCACCCAATGGAGCCGCACATGTTGCCGTTTGAAAGCCGTACTGCGATTGCCTGGGCGCGTTTGCCCGAGGCCGAGCCGCCCGCACGCCTGCGCGCGGCGGTGCTGGAGGATTGGCGGCGGATGCACGGCCAACCCTCCAGCCACATCGCGGGTGTAATTGCCGGCTTCGCGGTCGCCGCCCTCTTCGTGCTGGCGGTAGCCCTGCCGTTGCGCGTCCGGCAGCCATGGACCGTCGATCCCGCGCTTGCGCTGTTGCGTGCGCAGGGACTGGAAGTGGCAGTTCCGCCAACGTCCGCAACGCCCTCGGAAGTGCGTCGCGTGGCCCGCGGCAGCACCGCGGAGCGGTTGGGGCTGCGTCCCGGCGACCAGCTGCTCTCAGTGGACCTGCCGATGAACGCCAATGGCATGCTGAATGTTGCGGTGTTGCGCGGCGAGTCGCCGCAGTACTTTGCCCTGCCGGCGATTGCGCGGCGCGCGGGAGAGCCCGATGCCGGGATGGCGAGCACCCGGACACGCGCTGACGCGGCGCCGCCGCGGGTGGCGGCTGCGACGCATGTTGCCGGCGACTCGTCCTTCCTGCAGTCCCTGATCTGAGTGGAGCATTGGATGAAATCCGAGATTTTGACCGGGGCGGTCGCGCTCTTACTTTTTGCAGGACAAGCCGCGGCGCAGGTTCCAGGCAACCCCTGCGGACGAATCAGCCAGTTCGACATGGCACCGCGCAACCGGCAGATTTATCCCGTGCTGGTGCTGGCGATCGACGGACACGCACCCGGACCCACAACCAGTGCGACGTTCCGCGTCACGCCTGGAAAGCACGTGGTGAGCATGGCGGAGCGCATTGACCACCGCGAGTTCAGCAATGTCGAGTTGCGGCGCCGCACCATCAA
>JBKJSW010000263.1:0-12633 GCA_046595765.1 Ahniellaceae bacterium | reverse complement strand
GATCGCGCGCGCCGCCGGCGCCGCGTCGTTCCCGCGCGAGGCGCGGATCCTCCGGAAAACAGATTTTGATCGCGTGTTGCGAGCACCTAGCCGGTGCGGCAGCACGCTTTTTCGTGCGCAGGTGGCGCCCGCGGACGCACACGACAAGGCCCGGCTCGGTTTGGCCATCGCCAAGCGCGTAGTGCGCAAGTCGCATGACCGCAACCGTCTCAAGCGGTACGTGCGCGACGTCTTCCGCAACCAGCGTGCCACCTTGCCCGATCTCGACATCGTGGTATTCGCCAAGACCGAAGCGGTTGCGGCGACCGCCACGGCGCTGCGAATGGACCTCTTCCGCCTGTTCGAACGGATCGCCGCGTTGAACGCGGTGCATGGCGGCGGCACAATGCCGCCGGTCGCAACGCACCAGGAAATTCGCAGCCAGCCCCGACCCTAGCAAGGTCTCTTCGGCGCACGAGTGCGTCCCGATCAATCCCCAACGCCATTGGCGTCGCTCGCGACGCGGCGTGAACTGCCGCCCGAGCCCATGACCAATCCGCGTAACTTCCTGTTGATGGCCTTGTTGTTTACCGCGTTCCTGTTGTGGCAGGCGTGGCAAAAAGACTATGCGTCGCCCGCCGCGATCGGATCCCAGCGCAGCGACGCCACCGCCGTAAAATCGAACGCTGGCGATGGGGATGCACCCTCGGCGCCGCCCTCCAGCGCGAATGATCGCAGCGATGTGCCGCAAGTTCCTGCGCGGTCCACCGCAGCGGCTGCGGCGTCCGACACCGTGTCTGCCGGCGCCACCACGCGGGTCAACGTGCCGAACATCGTGGTCACCACCGACGTGCTGCGTGCGGAGATTGACCCGCTCGGCGGCAATCTCGTGCGCGTCGACCTCACTGACTATGCGCTGTCGAACAAGCAGCGCGACCAGCCCGTCACGCTATTGAGCGATGCCGCCGGGCATTACTACGTGGCGCAAACGGGCCTTGTGTCGAACGGCGTCAAGGTGCCCGACCACAAGGCATTGTTCACGGCGGCACGCACGCAATACACCTTGCCACGCGACGCCGCGCGCATCGAAGTGCCGTTGTCCTGGGAGCAGGACGGCGTGACCGTGACCAAGACCTGGACGTTCGCCAGGGGCAGCTATCGCATCGGTCTTGCGCAGGAGATTGCCAACGCCACCGATCGACCGGTCGCCGTCAACGCCTATGGCCAGTTGCAGCGGGAAGCACCTTCCGCCAGCAAGTCATTCACCGACCCGAGCTCCTACAGCTTTCGTGGCGCCGGGTGGTGGAGCAATGAGGAGCGCTTCGAAAAGGCGCCATTCGACAAGTACACCAAGGAGCCTCTCAAGCGCGAAATTACCGGCGGTTGGGCCGCATTGCTGCAGCACCACTTCGTCGCGGCCCTGATTCCGCCGGCGGGCGAGTCTTTTGCGTACAACACGAGCGAAATCAAGTCTGCCGGCGCGCCCGCGCGCTACCTGATCCGCGCGCTGGGCCCAACGCGGACGGTCGCCCCGGGCGCGAATGCAAAGTTGCCGCTCGAGTTCTACATCGGACCCAAGCTCCAGGATCACCTGGGCGAAGTCGCGCCAGGACTCAACCACACCGTCGACTACGGCAAGGTCACCATCCTCTCCGAGCCGCTGTTCTGGCTGCTCTCGAAAATCCACAAGCTGGTCGGCAACTGGGGTTGGTCGATCGTGCTGCTGACGGTGCTGATCAAGCTCGCCTTCTACAAGTTGACCGAAGCGCAGTACCGCTCGTTTGCGCGCATGCGCAAGTTCCAGCCGCGACTCGCGGCGCTCAAGGAGCGCTACGGCGACGACAAGGAAAAGCTCAACCGGGCGATGGTCGAGCTGTACCAGAAAGAAAAAATCAACCCGATGGGCGGTTGCCTGCCCATGCTGGTGCAGATCCCGGTGTTCATCGCGCTGTACTGGGTGTTGATCGAGTCGGTCGAGCTGCGCCATGCGCCATGGATCCTTTGGATCCACTCGCTCACCGACCGCGATCCTTACTTCGTACTGCCGGTGCTCAACGGCCTTGCCATGTTCGCGACGCAAAAGCTCTCGCCGACGTCGCCCGGTCTCGATCCGATGCAGGCGAAGATGTTCCAGATGATGCCGGTGATCATGTCGGTGATGTTCGCGTTCTTTCCCGCGGGCCTGGTGCTGTACTGGACCGTCAACGGCGTGCTCGGCCTCATCCAGCAGTACGTCATCACCAAGCGCATCGAGGCCAGCGAAGCCAAGCATTGAGGCGGAACTCAAGGACCCGATCAGGGCTCGTCCTAGACTGAGTCCCGACATCTCAGCTGCGGGCCTCCGTTTTTGAACGAAGCCAACGAAACCATTGCCGCCATCGCCACCGCATCCGGTGGCGGCGTCGGCATCGTGCGGATCAGCGGCGTCGCGGCGTTAGACATCGCGCAGCGGATGCTGGGTCACGCGGCCACACCACGCCACGCATACTTCACCAAATTTCGCGACTCACACGGACGCGCGATTGACCACGGTCTGTTGCTCGCGTTTGTCGCACCCGCGTCGTTCACCGGTGAAGATGTGGTGGAGCTGCACGCGCACGGCAACGCATTCGTGCTCGAGACGCTGCTCGCGCGCGTCTGCGAACTCGGCGCCCGCCGAGCGCGCGCGGGCGAATTCAGCGAACGCGCGTTCCTCAACGGCAAACTCGATCTCGCCCAGGCGGAAGCGATGGCCGACCTGATTGTGGCCGGCAGCGAGCGCCAGGTGCGCGCGGCGATGCGCTCTCTTGATGGGGACTTCTCGAAGGAAGTCGATGCGCTGCTGACCGGACTGACACACGTCCGTTCACACCTCGAGGCGGCTATCGACTTCACCGACGACGACATCGATTTCCTGGCCGATCCTGCGCTCGCCGCGCGGCTGGAAAAGCTAAGCGTGCAGCTGGCGGCATTGCTCGAATCCGCGCGTCGGGGTCAGCAGTTGCGTGACGGACTCTACGTCGTCATCACCGGGGCACCCAACGTCGGCAAGTCATCCCTGCTCAATGCGCTGGCGCGCAGCGATCGCGCCATCGTGACCGCCACCCCGGGCACCACGCGCGACGTGTTGCGCGAGACCGTCACGCTCGGCGGTACGCGCATCGAACTGGTTGACACCGCGGGGCTTCGCGACACCCTCGATCCTGTCGAAGCGGAAGGCGTGCGGCGCGCGCATGCCGAACGCGCGCGCGCCGACCTCGTTATCGAAGTCCTCGACGCCACCGCCACGGCGCAGGGCGTCTTGATTGACGGGGCGCCCGCACTTCTCCCCGCTCGTTACGGGACAAGTGGGAGGGGAGAGGAACCGACCTCCCCACAGCACATCATCGTGCACAATAAAATCGACCTCATCGGCGCCGAGCCCCATATCGAAGGCCGCAACGGAGTGGCACATTCCTGGCTCAGCGCCCACGATGGCCGCGGCGTCGAACTGCTCGAAGCATTGCTCGCCGAAAGGGCTGGCGGCGGTGAAAGCGCAGGAACTTTCAGCGCCCGCGCCCGCCACGTTCGTGCGCTGGAAAGAACGCGCGACCATGTCGAACTGGCTCAAATGCAACTCGTCGACGCCCGCGCCGGCGAACTCGCTGCGGAAGAGTTGCGTCAGGCGCAGCAGGCGCTAGGAGAGATCACCGGCACCTTCACGCCTGACGATCTGCTGGCCCGTATTTTCTCGACCTTCTGCATCGGAAAATAGACGGCCGTTCGTGCCGTCAGGCAGAAGGTCAGTTTAGGCTCGACCTCACGCCGAAATGGCCAGCTGTTCGCGACGATAGAGCCGCGAGGCGAAGACCCACAGCAGCACGCAGGCCAGCGCCGCCCCTGCCAGTCCGATCGCCCATTCGGCGCCGCTCACGGACTGACCGCGCAGGACCCGCACCAGCATCTGGTTCTGGCCGAGGAACGGCACCAGGAACATCCAGAGCTTGTCCTTAACCGGCGACACCATGAGCACGATAGTCGGGATCATCGGCAGCAGCATGAGGATGCCGAACCAACTCTGCGCCTCCTTGACAGTCTTTGAATTGGCCGACACCACGGTAAAGATCGCGGTGCCGAGGATTGCGACGGGCGCGGTGATGAGGAACAACTTGGCGATGTTGAGCCAGGAAAGATCGAACGCGATACCGGAACGGTTCGCTGGCATCAGCATGAAGCTCAGCTTGAACGCGAGCATGGTGAGCACCACGCTCAGCAGCGCGAACACGGCGGCAGCGCCCATCTTGCCGCTCATGATCGATTCGCGACTGACGGGATTGGCAAGCAGGGGTTCCAGCGATTGACGCTCGCGCTCGCCTGCGGTGGCGTCGATGGCGATGTAGGCACCGCCGAGGAACGCGCCGAGCAGCAGAATGTAGGGCAGGAACATGAGCGCCATGCCCTGCTTGGCTTCCGGTGTCGCCACGTCGAGATGGGCGACGCGCAGCGGCGCGATCACGTTCGGGTGCACGCCGCGCACGACCAGGCGCAGGGTGCCGGTGATACGTCCATAGTTTTCGAGGAGGTTTTCGACTCGCGTGACGACGGTCCCGGCGTACATGCGCGAAGAGTCATGCACGATCTCGACCTCGGCGGGCTTGTTGGCGCGCCACGCCTTGCCGTAACCGGGGTCGATCGACAGGATCGCGTCTTCGTCCTGGTCCCTGATCGCCGCCTCGAGGTCGCGCGGTGGCGCTTTCACCTTGACCCCTTGCGACCGCAGCCACGCCACCAGGTTCGGCGCGTGCTCCTGGCCTTCGACGGCGAGCACCAGTTCCTTTTCGAGCTTCTCGGTTTCCTTTTTCACGCTGAGCGTGATGAGCCCCATCATGAGCAGCGGCGTCAGCAACGGACTGAACACCAGCGCCATCAGCACTGTGCGGCGGTCGCGGAAGCTCTCGCGCAACTCCTTCAGCATCACGATCCAGAAATGCTTCATGCCAGCAGTCCCTCTTCCGAACCGATGATCTTGACGAACGCGTCCTCGAGGTTCGATTCGCCGCTCTGCTCGCGCAAGTCGCCGGCCGAACCCTGCGCGACCACCCGGCCCTTGGCGATCACCACGATGTGATCGCAGAGTGCGGCGACCTCCTGCATGATGTGGCTCGAGAACAACACGCAGTGGCCGGCGACTCGCAGTTCCTGCAGGAAACGACGCAACCCGCGTGTAGTCATGACGTCGAGTCCATTGGTGGGCTCATCCAGGATCACGTTCTTGGGATCGTGGATCAGGGCGCGTGCGATCGCGGTCTTGGTGCGCTGGCCTTGCGAGAAGCCCTCGGTGCGGCGATCGAGGAAATCGTGCATCTCGAGCGCGTCGGCAAGATGTTCGAGGCGAGCTGCGATGGTCGCCTCGTCGAGGCCGTGCAACTCACCGAAGTAGCGGATGTTCTCGCGCGCGGTCAGACGCTTGTACACGCCGCGCGCGTCCGGAAGCACCGCCAGCGACCGGCGTACCGCCGTGGCGTCGCGCGCGACGTCCAGCCCGTCGACCGTGATGCGGCCCGCGTCGGGTCGCATAAGCGTGTACAGCATGCGCAGGGTGGTGGTCTTGCCCGCGCCGTTGGGGCCGAGCAGGCCGGTGATGCGGCCGTTGTCGGCGGTGAAGCCGACATCGTCCACGGCGATCACGTCGCCAGTCTTGGTCTTGAAGCGCTTGTGGAGGCCTTCGACGTGGATCATGTGTGCCAACTTCCCGTAAATTCAGCGCAGCAAGGACAAGCACTAAGCTTTGCCGCGCCCGCGGCGATCTCGCGGCTCATGGCTCCCATCCGTAGAAGCCCGCGAACTGTGGCGCGTACCCCAGTTGCTTCAGGCACTCCACCTTGAGCGCCTTGGGCTCGGGGTTCTCGAAATACGCGGCCAGCAGTCGCGGCATGCAACCGGCGCCCACCACGTTGTGGCCTTGTCCGCGGAGCACGAGGTGGCGCGCATTGCTCAGGCTGCGCAACACCTCCTCGCCATAGCGCGGCGGCGTGACCGGATCGAACTCGCCCGACAGGAGCAATACCGGTCGATCACTGACCAGCGGCGAATGGAAGCGCTGCGGACGGCTGCCCTTCGGCCACACCGCACACTGTGCCTGCATGAGCTCGACGAGACTGTTGCCGAGCACCGTGTCCGCGTCATCGGGATTGACTTGGGTGAGGTCGGCGTCCTCGCTGCAGATCACCGAAAGTTGCATGCCGTGCGCGATCTGGTCGCTCAGCGAAGACGTGATCATCTCGGCCTGTGCCATCAGTGGCTCGGCACGTCCGCTCACGGCTTCGTGGAAGGTCATCGGCAGCGAGGCGGCAAGCCCGGGTGCGTACGCGAAGAGGCGCACCAGTCCGGCGATGACGCCATGCGTCATCGGCTTCTCGCGCCACTCGAAACTCGACGGGTCGCGATAGGCGACGGTACGCGGAGCCAACCTGGCCTCTGCCAGCAGGCGGTCGAGGTTGGCGCGCGGATTGCCGAAGCGCTCCCGGCACAGCCGCTCCTTGCCGCAGCGCGCGAACTGGAGGTCGAGCGAGTTCTCGAGATTGCGGGCGAAATCGACGCCCAGCGCCATGCTGTTCGGCGCCACACCGTCCAGCACGGCGGCATGCACGCGCTCGGGATAGCGCGCGAGGTACTGCTGCCCGACGCGCGTGCCGTACGAGATGCCGACGAGGCTGAGCCGTTCTGCACCGAGTTTCGCGCGCACGAGGTCGAGATCCTGGATCGCGACCGAGGTGGTGTAGTAGCGCGGATCGGCGCGCTTCGCGAGCGATTCGAGGCAGCGTTCGGTGAATCCGCGCAGCGCCTCCACCGACGTATCCTCGTCGTCGAGAACCGCGGGCTTGCCGTCGCGGTCGCGGCACACCAGCGGGTTCGAGGCGCCGGTGCCCCGCTGGTCGAGCAGCAGCACGTGGCGGCGCTTGCGCACTTCGCGGAACGCGGGCGCGATACTCGGGTAGGTGTCGCGTGCCGATTGGCCCGGTCCGCCGGCCAGCATGAATACCGGGTCCGCGGCAGGCTTGGGATCGTCCGAGGGTACCCATGCCAAGGCGAGATCGATCTGGCGTCCTTTCGGTGCCGTCGGGTTTTCAGGCACCTTGATGGTCGTGCAGAACGCGTCGACGTCGACCGGCGCATCGGAAGATGCCAGATTGCACGGCGAGAATTTGAGACTGCCGTAGCTGCGGTCGCCGGCGGGTGCGCTGTCCTCGGCGGGCGTCGGCTTCGCCATCGGGACCGGCCTGGGCTGGGCCACGACCTGGGTCGTCGCCACGCAGCACAGGGTGAGCAGGAACAGGGGCAGCGAACGGCTGTGGTGCATCACGATTCTCGGCAAGTCAAGTTGCAATGGGTCGGTCGCGTCATGCGGCGGGATCGAATATTTCTTCAATGCGAAGTTCGAACAGGGCACCGATCGCGAAAGCAAGCGGCAAGCTCGGATCATACTTGCCGGTCTCGATCGCATTGACGGTTTGCCGCGAGACGTCAAGCTCTTCCGCAAGCTGCGCCTGCGACCAGCCACGTTGTTCGCGCAGTTCGCGCAGGCGGCTTTTCATTGAAAGCGGCGCGAAGACCAGAACTTGGCGACGCCGAACGCGCCGCAAAGGGCGGGCAGCACCCAGATCATCGCCACGTCGCCTGCCACTGCAATGACGTCGGCGGCCGCCAGCAGTCCGAGGGTGAAATAAATCATGCCGACGACGAGGCTCGCAACGGCGACCGCCTCGAGATCAATGCGCCGTTGCAGCTCGTCGTTGTCGCGAATAACGCGCACGATTGCGCGCGCCACGAACCCGATGGGCACCACGGGCAGCAGGGCGACGACACCGCGCACCCAGGAGCCTGCGTCGCCGAGCAGGTGCTTCAGGATCCACGTCGTGGAGAGAAGCACCACGACGTACGCGAAAATCGCGGGGAAGAACTCACGGTGGTAACGCTTTTCAACGGCGCGCATGGCAGTGTGTCAAGTGAGCTTGACAGTATGGTCACCCATATCAGCGCTACGTGTCAAGTTACCTTGACAGTCATCTTTTCCCGGCTCTCACGAACCCACTCAAACGCTGCTCGGTCGTCAATTACAGCGAGTGTTGGTCGCCGCCGGCACGGCGTCGCCAAAGCCGTCCTGGAAGATGTTCTCGCCAATCACCGGGCCAACCTCGCTGACGTTGCCGTTCGCATCGACCGCGACGGCGACCAGCGGCAGCACATTGCCACCGTCTGCTGCGGTGAGCGTCGATTCAACTTCGGTCTGCGCATCCGCCGCGAGGTACATCGCACTACCGAGCAGTGCCACCGGCCCGCCACCGCAGCCGGCGCGATGGAATTCAATGCGCAATGGATATGTGGCATTGGCGATGCTGCTGTCGACTCGGTAGCGAACCGTCGTGGAACTGCCGCCCACCGGCGCGAAGTCAACGGGCAGCACGATTTCAGGGTAATTCTGCAGTCGGTTGCCGCCGGTATCGCCGTCGCCCGCGTCGTTGGGAGTCGCGCCGACGAAACCGCCGCCGAGGTGAAGATCGATGGGCACGGTGCGGTTGCCGATGAACCGGTTGTGCTGCACCTCGACATCACGGCACGTGCTGACCGCGATGCCTGCGTCGCCCGCATACGCGATCAGGTTCGCCTCGCCGGGGCCCTGGCCACCCACCTGCAAGTCGCATCTTTCCAGCCGCGACAGGCTCACGTTCGGCAGCGTCTGACTGGGCGAAAAAGGATTCAGCCCGTTGCCGATCGCGCGCCGGCCCGACCAGTCAGTGCCGATGCGATTGCCCAGAATGCGAGTGCCGGTGAAGCCGTTGAGCAAGCTGCTCCCGCCTGACAGCCGGATGCCGCCGAAACCATTGCCAGAGATGAGATTGGCGGCGGCGGGATCGCTGCCGCCAATCAGAAGGTTCCGCACCTCCGGTATGGAGATGCCGGTCGCCCGCGGACTCAGCGCCTGTGTGCCCGCGGCATTGGTGCCGATCAGGTTGCCCTGGATGCGCAAGCCGTCGGACGCCGCAAAGAACGCGATGCCATCCGCGTCGCCCGAGATGAGGTTGCGCGACGACGGATCGAGGCCGCCGATCAAGTACGGGCCAGGGCCTTGCACGCGAACCCCGATGCGATTGCTGTTGACGCTGGTGGCTGCCGCGACGCCGTCGATGGTGGTGCCGAGAAAACAGCCTTCGATACGGTGCGCAGCGGCGCCGCCGAGCAGCACCTGCGAGTTGAAACTGTTGATCGCGAGTCCGCGCAGCACCAGTCGCACATTGAAATTGTTGGAAAAGGAGTCGATGCCATTGACGCTGTTGCCGAGCCCGTTGCGAAGCTCGATCTTGAGTACCGCGTTGCTGCCGCCCTGCGCCGGCGTGAGCGTGTTCTCGATTGCTCCAGGCTGCGTGTAGCCATCGATCTCGAGGTTCTCGGCAATGGCGGGCAGCGCCGTCGACGACACCAGGATGCGCCAGTGCGCGGTCGCGGCCTGGAAGCCAGCATCGCCTGCCGGGATGTCGAAGGTGATGCGATCCTCGGCAGTTGTCGCGTTGGCCGCGGTGATCGCGCCGCGCAACGAGCAGTCGACGGGTGCTGCAGTGCACGCACTCAGCAGCTGATCGGAGGTAGTGTCCACCAGAAAGTCGGCGGCCGGCGTCGGACCCGCCGCAGAGAGCAAAAGGCACGCAACCGCCAAGCGGTGGATATTCATGGGAAGCAGCTCGTCGACTGGAATAACGGTTACATACGTCGGTTCGGGCAACAGTCTGACATCAGCGCAACGGTGCCGCGGAGTGCCGGTGCCCCGAGCAACGGAGCCACGCCCCGTGATCGGCAATAGATGCAAAGCATCAAGATGACTCCCTTGCTGGCCGCATCGGTGTCTGCGACAGGCCGGATGTCAGGTTTGGCCGGCGTTCGGCGTACGCGCCAGTAACCCTGTCTCGACACTACCCATGAAATCGATACTGCTGCTTGCTGTCATCGCATCCGTTCCTGCCCACGCCTTGGACGAAGCGTGCGCTGCGTTCGTCAACGCTACCGAGAAAACCAACGCGCAGGCGAGCAGGCACCAGGTGAGCAGCTACGGCGACGCGGGGCAGCGTCTCGAAGGCGTCATCAAGGATGGCCGGATGTTCATGCAGGTCAATGGCAGATGGATGCAAGGGCCACCCGACTTCGTCGCCACCGAGCGCCAACAGGCCGCCGACCTGCGCAGCGGCAAGATCAAGCTCAGCGCCTGCAGGAAGCTGGGGCGCGAAACGGTCGACGGAATTGCCACCACCGTCTACAGCGTGCAGATGCAAATGCCGGACATGCCAGTGCCCAGCGGGGCACCGGCAAAGGTCTACATCGGTGACGATGGCCTCGTCTACGCGCAAGCCGGCGAAGGCTACAAAGTGCGCTACCGCTACACCGACGTCGTCGCACCGAAACTCTAGGGGAGTCAGCATGCGTATTGCCGCTCTCGCTGGATGTCTCTTTTTTGGGCTGGTCGCTTGTGGCAGCTCGGACTCTGCCCCGGGGCGCACCGACACTGCCGCTGCCACCGAGTGGCCTGCGTTTGAACAAGCTCCGCAAGCGCCGCCGACGAAATTCACTACGCCGCTTCCACGAGCCTGCGAACTCGCTTCGGCGCCAGAGGCGGAGGCCGTGCTCGCGCAAGTGGTCACGCTGATGTCCGACGACCCGGAAAGCTGCATGTGGAGCAGTTCGGCGGGGGTTGGCCGCATCACCATGCTGCTGGTCCAGCCCAGTGAGCAGGAAGACGTGGCGATGGCGCAATCCGTGTTCAACGCCATCACGGGGCTGACCGGCAATCTGGCAACCACGGTGAACAAGCAGATTGGCGAGGTGACCAGAAAATCCGGGCAGGAACTGGAAGACCTTGGCGACGAGGCCTGGCTTTCCTCGGCGAGCATAGGGGCAGGCTTCGGCCCGCACCAGCTTGGCACGCAGCAATTGGTGGTGCGAAAGGGCAAACGCCTGCTCACGCTCAACGTCACCGGATCGAGCAAGACCGAGGGCCTTGCCACACGGCTCGAAACGCTTGCGCGTACCGCGACGCCCAAGTTGTGATCAATCACGCCGTTTCTGTCGCGCACGCCATCCTGCTCACCGTTGCGTTGCTGGCAATGCCCGGGCCAAGTGCGGCCCGCGTGCCACTCGTAAAGGATCTGGTGGTCACCACGGCGATCGCTGAAGCCGGCGGCGACTACGAGTCGCGCAAGCACCTGATCGCCCGCGAGGATGAAGGCTGGAGAATGGTTTATTCGAGTGCCCAGCCAGGCAAGGGAGGCAGCGTCGAGCCACTCCAGAGCGTGCGGGTGATACACGATGCCGACCTGCAAGCGGCGCCCACCTACCGCAACCGTTTCGAGTCAGGCGTTGAAGAGGATTACCCCGGCACCACGGCGCTCGGTACTTCCAGCGAGGTCCTCAAGCAATTACAGACGGCGGGCAAGAGCCGCTTTGCGGTGGTGGGCGAGGATCAATGGCTTGCGCAAGCGCTGGCCGGCGTGCCTGGAGCAAAAGACACCGGGCTGGGCTTGGCCGCAGCGCTCACCGCAGGCAAGGGCGTAAAATTCAAGGGCGAATTGCAACGCAAGTCCATTGGCACGCTCACTGTCCTGGTCAACGGCAAACCCGAGACGCTACCCGTTCTCACCGCCAACGGCCGCCTTGCCGCGAAGAACGGCCACTCAATGGACGCCGAGCTCAGTTTTCTCAACGACGCAGCAAACCCGATCGCGTTGCAATGGCGAATCGGCACGTCCACCCTGCGTGTCGTCCGGCTGGATTTTCCGCAAGCGCGCGACAGCCTCGTCACCGAGCTGCAGGAAAAGAAGCGCGTGACGTTGAGCGGCCTGTACTTTGATTTCGGCTCCGCCGTGCTCAAGCCGGAGTCGGCCGCAAATCTTCCTGCAATCGTCGCAGCCATCCGCGCCGCGCCGCCAGGTGTCCTGCGTCTCGAAGGCCACACCGACAACGTCGGGAAGGCCGCCGCCAATCAATCCCTCTCGCAAGCGCGCGCTGAAGCCGTGCGCCACGCGCTGATCAAGATCGACGCCAGCCTCGCTGCGCGTCTGGCGTCAGAAGGTTTCGGCGCGACACGGCCGCAAGCCAGCAACGCGACGCTCGAAGGCCGCGCGCAGAACCGGCGCGTTGAGTTGATGATTCCGTAAGACAACAGCTCGCTTGCGCTCCTTCAATTTCCGGAGAACTTTCATGCGTCGTCTTGCCTTGTTCTGCATCACCCTCGCCTCCGGTTTGGCTTTCGCCAAGGAACCGGAGTCAGATGCGCTTCCCGCCGACTGGAAGTCAACACTCACCGTTCCTAACGACACAAATTCTTTCCAAATTCCGGTAGCCGACCCCCTCAACGAAGGACTCTACCTTCGGTTTCAGGACGTCCGCTTTTGGATGAACGGCTCCGCCCGAAAGACCAGGGAACTGCGGACCGATGTGGATGAGCTTCAGGATCAGGTCGAGGAGCTGCAGAAGGCGATCGCCAAACTTCAGCAGCAGCAACCGCAGCAGCCGGGCGGCAACAAGCCCGCCGGCGCCGATGATGCGCGCTTCAAGGCGCTCGAACAGCGCGTTGCCAAACTCGAAGCCGAGCGTGGCGTGTTCAAGGCGCCGTTCACGGTGCAAGGTGCGGGCGGCAAGACGGTGCTGCGT
>JBKJSW010000223.1:0-3456 GCA_046595765.1 Ahniellaceae bacterium | reverse complement strand
TCGGGCAGCGTGACCTCGACCTTCAACACAGGCACCGGCACCTGGACGGCTTCGGGTCCGGTCGCGAACGTCAATACGCTGCTCGCGGGCGTCACCTACAACCCCGCTGCCCACTTCAATGCCAGCTTCAACATCGTCACGCAGGTCACCAACGGCGGGCCTGCCTTCAACGGCTCGAAGCCGATGACCGGGATCGCGGTGAACGACCCGCCGACCAGCGCCGCGCCGGCCACGCGGAGCGGCTCCGAAGACGCCACGATGACCTTCACCGCCGGCAACGCATTAAGCGCCGCCGACGTCGACGGCGGCAACCTTTTGCTGACGCTCGCGGCGACCAACGGCACGCTCACGCTCGGCACGACGGCGGGATTGACCTTCTCCGTCGGCGACGGCACGGCCGATCCCACGATGACGTTCAGCGCTACCCAGGTGAATCTCAACACTGCTCTCGCGACGTTGACCTACGGGCCGACTGCGGATTTCCACGGCAGCGCGAACCTGACCTTCACCACCAGCGACGGCGTCGCTGCCGCGCTGGTCAGGACGATCGCGTTGACCGTCACGCCGGTCGTCGACATCGTCAACGATGCGGTGACAACGCTCGAGGACACGGTTGCATCGTTCAATGTGATCACCGGCACCGGCGGTGCTTCCGCTGACAACTTCGAAGGCACACCGTCCGTTACCGCCGTGACCCAGGGCACGAACGGCGGCGTGTCGTCCATGGGCAATGGCGCGCTCATGTATTCGCCCGCAGCCAACTTCAACGGGCCCGACAGCTTTACCTACACGGTCACTTCCGGCGGGGCGACGGAGGTCGGCACAGTGAGCGTCAGCGTTACCGCGGTGAACGACGCGCCGACCTTGAACGCGATTCCCGATCCCATGCCGATTCCGGTGAACGCCGGCCTCCGTACCGTGAACCTGTCGGGGATCGGCGTCGGCCCAGGCGATCCTGCGCAGACATTGACCGTCACTGCAGTCTCGAACAACGTCGCGCTCATCCCGAATCCGGCGGTGACCTACACCAGCCCCAACGCGACCGGATCACTCTCATTCACTCCGGTGGCAGGACAGCAGGGCAGCGCGCTGATCACGGTCACGGTGACGGACAGCGGCGGCACCGCGAACGGCGGTGTCGACACCAGCGCGCGCAGCTTCACCCAGTTGGTGGTGAACGGCACGATCTTCTTGAACGGATTCGAGTAACGGCTCGGCAACCGCGGGTGGAGTCTTCTTGGCGACTCCCGCGGACCCACAGTCCCAAAAGACATTCGCGCACTGGGCAGCCTCGTCAAGACGCGACGGGCTGGACAAGGCGCCACCGAAGGGAGGTTCACGCAAGCACCTTTCGGACCCCCAGACAAAGTGTTTCGCCATGCTACGGTGATCAAGTGATCTCGGGCAGCGTGCCGGCGGAGCGCTTTATGAAATCGATTCCCGCCCAAGCCGAGTCCCGCCGGAGGGAGAGGTGACTGTCGGCAAGTCCCAGGTGCCACCTGTCGTCGGCACTGGCGCGTCGGACGGCGGCCATGAAGAGACCGCGTCTCGTGCCCGCTTTGCGGAGATTGTCGAAGCCTCGGCGGACGCCATTTACTCGTGTGACGTCGATGGATTCATCCTCACCTGGAATCCCGGCGCAGAGAGACTCTATGGCTATGCGGCTGCGGAAAGCATCGGCCGCGACATCGCCGAATTCATGCCTGCGGAACGCGCGCATGAATTCTCGACCCTTCTCGCCACCATCAAGAATGGCGAACCTTTGCTCGACCTCGAAACGGAAGGACTGAAGAAGGATGGCAGTCGTGTGACGGTGCAGTTGACGGTTTCCCCACTTACGAACGGGGAAGCTCAGGTCACCGCGCTTGCCGTGACCGCCCGCGACTTGACCGAACGCAAGTTGGCCGAACTCAAGGTGCGCGAAAGCGCCATTGCGTTGCGTGAGAGCGAAGCGCGATTCCGAGCTGCGGTCGAGGCGGTTGACGGCATTGTCTGGACCAACAATGCACTGGGTGAGATGACCGGCGAACAACCGGGATGGTCAGCCCTGACGGGCCAGACGCTCGCCGAGTATCAAGGCTTCGGTTGGTCGCAGGCGGTGCACCCCGACGACGCGCAGCCGACCATCGACGCCTGGAACGCTGCGGTCGCGGCGAAGGGACTGTTCGAATTTGAGCACCGCGTGCGACGCCGGGATGGCGAATGGCGTCACTTCAGCATTCGAGCGGCGCCGATCGTCGATAGGGGTCACCGAATCGTGGAGTGGGTGGGCGTCCATACGGATATCAGCGCGCAAAAGGATGCGGAAGCGCATCGTGTTTTCTTGATGCGCGAGCTGGCACATCGCTCCAAGAACCAGCTTGCGGTCGTGCAGGCGATCGCGGGTCTGACTGTGCGAAACGCGCATTCCCTGGAAGAGTTCAGCAAACAGTTTGCGGATCGAATTCAAGGTCTTGCCGTCTCGACGGATATCCTCCTCGCTCAACGCTGGGACGGCGCCCCACTTGGCGAGCTCGTCACCCGTCAGCTCCAACCATTCGGCACGGAGAATGGCCGGCTGATATGTGAAGGCCCAGACATCTATTTGACCCCGGATGCGGCGCAGTCGATCGGGTTGGCGTTGCACGAACTGGCGACCAATTGCCTCAAACACGGCGCCTGGTCGCTACCCACGGGGCTGGTAAGGGCCAGTTGGACTGTAGTCCCCAAGGAGGCGCAACCGTCCCGACTGCGGATCACCTGGATAGAACAGGGAGGGCCACCCGTTTCCCCACCCACCCGAAAAGGTTTTGGACACAACGTTATCGAAAAGATGACGGCACAGCAGCTTGATGGCGAGGTTGAGTTGACCTTCGCCCCGCAAGGATTGAGCTGGACGCTCGTGGTTTCCGCTGCTCACTTCCTGGAGGGCTCGGGGGGCGTTAGGGGTCAGCCGGTTGACCTCCTGTATTGATTGCGTCTGCGTGGGCTGGACATCGAGCGCGTTGACGAGGTTCCAACGAGCATTCGCGACGCAAATGTCGGAACGAAGCCGCAACCTATCGGCACGATTCGCGCCCGTGCAGCGAATCATGCCGATCGATCCGGCCGGGATTTGTAACATGGGATCAAATACCCAAGTGCTATAGACACGTGCAGTCGCCGCCCGCTTCGAAATCTGCCGCTGCCGGCGTTCGCAGTTTTATTTCGAAGTGGCGCGCCCGGAGGGACTCGAACCCCCGACCACCAGGTTCGAAGCCTGGTGCTCTATCCAGCTGAGCTACGAGCGCGTGGCTTCGATCGTAACGCCACGAGCGGCCGGTGGCCTCGAGATTCGCGCACGACCGCCGGAGTAGACTTTGGCGCGGAGGGTGAATCGATGGTCTCAAAGCCGTATCCCGGCGTGGTCGCGGTCGTGGCCGCCTTGCTCCTGGCGGCATATGCGGTGCGCGCGGAATCCGCGGATCGCCACGCCAT
>JBKJSW010000063.1:0-10059 GCA_046595765.1 Ahniellaceae bacterium | reverse complement strand
GGGGAAGTCGCGCGCATCCGCGGCGAGATGGAGAAGATCCGCAAAGAGGTGGGCTTCGACGGCAACCTCGCCGAGTTCTTCGTGTACCTGCGCACCGACCCCAGGTTCTTCCACGCGTCGCCGGAGGCGCTGCTGACTGCATACCGGGCGCTGACGCGGCGTATCGATCCCGAGCTGGTGAAAGTGTTTGGCAAGTTGCCGCGCACGCCTTACGGCGTCCTGCCGATCCCGGCGAGCAGCGCACCCGATACGACCACCGCCTACTACAACGGACCAGCGGCCGACGGCAGCCGCGCCGGCAATTACTTCGTCAATCTCTACAAGCCCGAGAGCCGCCCGATCTGGGAAATGGTGCCCCTTTCGCTGCACGAGGCGGTGCCCGGCCATCACTTGCAGATCTCGCTGGCGCTCGAGCAACCGGAGATGCCGATGTTCCGGCGCACCGCCTACTTCACCGCGTTCGGCGAAGGCTGGGGCCTGTACGCGGAGCGGCTCGGCTACGACATGGGCCTCTACGACGATCCGTACGACCGCATGGGCCAGCTCGCCTACGACATGTGGCGGGCGGTGCGTCTGGTCGTGGACACGGGCCTGCACGCCAAGGGCTGGAGCCGCGAGCGGGCCATCGCCTACTTCAAGGACAACGCGCCGAAAACCGAACAGGACATCGTCAACGAGATCGACCGCTACATCGGCACGCCGGGCCAGGCGCTCGCGTACAAGATCGGCCAGCTCAGGATCAGCGAGTTGCGCGCCCGCGCCGAGGCGAAGCTCGGCGCGGATTTCGACCTGCGCGCCTTCCACGACGAACTGCTGGGCTCCGGCGCCCTGCCGCTGTCCGTGCTTGAAATGCGCATGGACGCCTGGATCGCCGCGCGCGCCGCCAAGCCCTAACCGCGACCCAGTCCGAATTGCCTGTAGGAGCGCCGCAAGGCGCGATTGCTCTCGCGCATCGATCAATGGATGCCGGCAACATCGATCTCGCCTTGCGGCGCTCCTGCAGGTTCGGGCGGGCCTGCGCCCGGCGCAGGACATCGATCGCGCCTTGCGGCGCTCCTACAGGTTCGGCGCATCCATTACGCTGGCCGCGACGATGGACACCGCAGCCCCCGAACACCGCGACGCCGCGCGGCAGATCCGCGCGATCGCGGACACCTGCGTGAAATGCGGGCTCTGCATCGAGCGCTGCCCGAGCTACCGCGTGCTGCAGCGCGAGCAGGATTCGCCGCGCGGGCGCATCGCGCTGGCGGCCGCGCTCGCCTCGGGCCAATTGGCGTCGAACGACAGTGTCGCGCTGGCTGCGCTTGATCGATGTCTCAACTGCGGCACCTGCACGCGCGTGTGCCCGGCCGATGTCGACTACACCCGCCTGATCGACCTCACGCGCGCGGCGTTCCCGGCACCGCAACTGGCGTCGCGCCGCGGCGCGCGTTGGCTGACACGGCATCGCGGTGCGCTGCGCCTGTTGCGGCCGCTCGCACGCTCACCCCTGCGCCGCATGCTGCCACCGCGTTCCGGGGCCGCCGCACTCGCCAACACACTGGCCAGTGCGCCCGCCGTGGCCGAGAGCCTGGCAGTGCCCGATTTCACCCCATCCGCCGCGCCGCGCCGCGGCAGCGTCGCGCTGTTCCGCGGCTGCGTGGCCGGCACCCTCGACGCCGACACGCAGCGCGCCGCCGTGCGCGTGCTGGCGCGCCTGGGATTCGATGTGCACATGCCCGCGGCCAACCACTGCTGCGGCGCGCTGGACCGGCACCACGGCCACGCCCGCGAGGCGCTGGTGCGCGCGCACGACGCGCATTCGCGCTATCGCACATTGCCGGTGTCTGCGGTGCTCGGCACGGTATCCGGCTGCCATGCGCAACTGCGCGACCAGGTCTTTGCCGGAAGCGTCGCATTCGACGACCTGTTCGCGTTCCTCGATGCCGACGCGGTATTGCCGACCTTGACGCATCGCCGTTCGACGCAGCGCGTCGCCCTGCATGTGCCTTGCACGCAGCGAGATGTTGCGGGCGTCGACGCCGCCGTTCGCCGCGTCCTCGCGCGTATTCCAGGGCTCGACATCGCGCGGCTGGCGGACGAGCCTGCGTGCTGCGGTGCGGCCGGCACCTATTTCGCCGATCACCCGCACGTGGCCAACGCGCTGCGCGCCGAGCGCGTCGCGCAGGTCGCCGCCGCCGCACCGTCCTGCGTCGTCACGACCAACATCGGCTGCCGCATGTATCTTGCCGCGGGGCTGGCGCAAGCATCACCTGCCGTCTCGGTGATCCACCCGATTGTCCTGCTCGAGCGCGCGCTGCGAGAATCGGACCCATGAACGAATCCCGTCACCTCGATGCCACCGATCGCCTGCTGAGCGGATTGCAGCGCGCGCTCGCCACCTCCTTCGGACCGGCGCCTGCCGCGCAGCGCGCGGATCCCGCCGCCGCCAAGGCCGAGGGTGTGCTCGACGACAGCGAGCGCCGCCATGCGGCCGGCCTGATGCGCGTGAACCACGTCGGCGAGGTGTGCGCGCAGGCGCTCTACCTCGGCCAGGCCGCGCTCGCGCGCAATCCGGCGACGCGTGCGCACCTGCTCGACGCCGCCGACGAGGAAGGCGAGCACCTCGCCTGGTGCGCCGCGCGCCTCGACGCATTGCAGGACCGGCCGAGCTTGCTCAACCCGCTCTGGTTCGCCGGCAGTTTCGCGATCGGCGCACTCGCGGCGCTCGGCGACGATCGCCGCAGCCTCGGCTTCGTGGTCGAGACCGAGCGACAGGTCGAGGCGCACCTGCACGAACATCTGCAGCGATTGCCGCCCTCCGACGCGAAGAGCCGCGCCGTGCTCGCGCAGATGAAGGAAGACGAAGCGGCGCACGCCGAGGCCGCAGACGCGCGCGGCGCCACGAAGCTGCCCTGGCCCGTGCCGGCGCTCATGGCCGCCGCCGCCAACGTCATGCGCTTCGTCGCCTACCGCATCTGATGAGTCTGCGCTTCCTGCCGTCGATTCATTTCTCCCATCAGGGAGAAATCGGGCCGTCCATCGCCTTCGCCCCGCTTGCGGGGAGAAAGTGGCGCGCAGTGCCGGATGAGGGGCGGCCTGCAGCTCCGTCGAGCCCATGAAAATCCTGGTCACCGGCAGTACCGGCTTCCTCGGCGCGGCCGTCTGCCGCGCTTTGCGCGCGCGGGGCGACGAAGTGTGCGGCCTGTCGCGCACGCCCTCGCCCGCACTGTCCGCGCTCGGTGTCGAACAGTTCGCGGGCGACATCGCCGACCTCGACGCAGTTATCGAGGCGAGTCGCGACGTCGAGGCGATCGTGCACACCGCGGCCAAGGCCGGCGCCTGGGGCAGGGTCGAGGACTTCTACGCGACCAACGTCAGTGGCACCGACAACGTGTTGGCCGCTTGCGACATGAACGCCATCCGCCGGCTCGTATTCACCTCATCGCCAGCGGTCGTGCACGCGGGCGTCGATCTCGAGGGCGTCGACGAGTCGACGCCGTATCCGACGCGCTACCACGCGCACTATCCGGCGACCAAGGCGATCGCGGAAAAGCGCGTGCTCGCTGCCAACGGCGCCGCGCTTGCGACCGTGGCGCTGCGCCCGCACCTGATCTGGGGGCCGGGCGACAATCATCTGCTGCCGCGGCTGGTCGCGCGCGCCCGTGCCGGACGCTTGCGTTTCGTGGGCGATGGCCAGAATCGCATCGACACGCTCTTCATCGACAACGCGGTGGACGCGCATCTCGCCGCGCTCGACCGCCTCGACATCGGCGCGGCCTGCTCGGGCCATGCGTATTTCCTCACGCAGAACCAGCCGATGCCGATCATGGACGTGGTCAACGCCCTGCTGCGTACCGCCGCCGCGCCCACCGAGACGCGCTGCATTTCCCGGCGCACCGCGCACGCGCTCGGCGCGGTGCTGGAGGGCGCGTGGCGCGTATTCCGGCTCGGCGGCGAACCCCCGATGACGCGCTTCATCGCGGAGCAGCTTGCCACCGCGCACTGGTTCGACCTCACTGCTGCGAAGCGCGATCTCGACTACAGGCCCCGCGTCAATTTCGCCGAGGGCCTCGCCCGACTCACCACCTGGCAACTGCGCGGCGGCATCGCACGCCAACCGTAATCCGTGCGGCCACACGCGCTCACGCGCAATCGCAGGGCACCAGTGCGGCGCGATATGCGGCTGCGCTCGCCGCGCCGAAACAACAAAACACCACGCGCGCGGGCAGGGCGTGGGCGCCGAGCCAGTCGCGCACCTCGCGCACTGCGATCGCCACGGCGGCGTCGAGTGGATAACCGTACACGCCGCAGGAAATTGCAGGGAACGCGACCGAGTTCGCGCGATGTTCCGCCGCGAGCGCCAGCGATTCGCGATAGGCACTCGCCAGCAACTCTGCCTCGTCAGCAGCGCCGCCCTGCCACACCGGACCCACGGTGTGGATCACGAAACGTGCGGGTAGTTGGAAACCGGCCGTAACTCGCGCCGCGCCGGTTGGGCAGCGCACCCCGGGCAAACATTCGGGCAAAGCGCGGCAGGCATCCAGCAGCGCCGGCCCCGCGCGAGCATGGATCGCGCCATCGACGCCGCCGCCACCGAGCAGCGTCGGGTTGGCCGCATTCACGATGGCATCGACCGCCAGCGTGGTGATGTCGCACTCCACCACTTCGATGCGCGCGCTCATGACGTCGAGCCTACTACCGCGCCGCAACGCGCGGCATGGATAGTACGCGGCGACTGGCGAGCCGTATCCGACCCGGCTAGAGTTTCGCCGCACCCTGACGATGCACCGGTTCGGCCGCGGTCCAGCCGCGGAGGAAATTCGCGATGATTCGACTGACCCTCTTCCTGCTCGCCCTGTGCCCGGGTCCCGTATCCGCGCAAGGCCGGCGGTACTCGCACCGCTACGAAACGACGGTGATCGCGCTGCTATTCCCGCTGATGGAGGGCGCGTACACGCTGTCGGCACAGCCGACGGCCAGCGAACCCCCGTGGCGGCGGTTGGCGCTCGCGGTCGGCCACACCGGTCCCAACCCCTGGGGCATTGACCCGCTTCCTGTGCAGTCGGTAATCGGCCGCATCCTGCAGCGCGTCGGCCCGTTACGTTGATGCGCGCGCAGCTGCCCGTTCGTGGGTGATCGCGAAGCACACGCCGCCGATCCGAGCGCATTCGAGCGCTCAATCGATCGACTGATCGCGCAAGGCATCGCCGCAGCGCGGGCACAACTTGATGACGCGTTGCCGCGCGCCGCACCGGATCCCGCTCCTCCGGTGGACGTGGTGGTGCCGATTCACGATGCTTACGATGCCGTCGTGCTTTGCGTCGCAGCGGTGCGGGAGTTCAGTGACGCGCGCTGCCGCATCGTGCTGATCGACGACGCCAGCCAGGATCCGCGCGTGCTGCCGTTCCTCGAGGAGGCCGCGAGGCTTGATGCACGGGTGACGGTACGCCGTAACGCACGCAACCTGGGCTATCTGCGCACCGTCAACGCGGCGCTTGCGGCGAGCACTCGCGACGTCGTGCTGCTCAACAGCGATGCGCTGGTCGGTCCCGAGTGGCTCGAACGCCTCGCCGCCGGCGCGTACAGCGATGCGCGGGTGGCGATGGCGTGTCCGGTGTCGGACAACGCGACGCTGCTGACCGTGGTGGATCCCGCGCGCCTCGCGCGCCTTGATGCGCCCTCGATCGCGCGGCTGGCGCGCGACAGCGCCTCAGCCGACTACCCCAAGCTGCCGGTCGCCGTCGGCTTCTGCCTGTACCTGCGCCGCGACGCACTCGACGCGCTCGGCGATTTCGATCCTGCCTTCGATCCCGGCTACGGCGAGGAGAACGATCTTTCCATGCGCGCCTGGCGCGCCGGCTGGTCGATCGTCGCGTGCCCTGACGTGCTCGTGCGGCATGTCGGCGGCAGCAGCTTCGGCCAGTCGCCGCAGACGCGGCGCCTGCGCGAACTGCATGCGCGCATCCTCAACGGCCGCTGGCCGCAGCACGATGCGCTGGTCCGCCGCTGGTGGAGCGAATGGCCGTTGCGCGAGCAGGCCGGGCGGATGCGCGAACCCGCTGTACCCGATCGTCCGCGGGTCCTGCACGTGCTGCACCGACTGCGCCGAGTCGGCGGCACCGAACTGCATTCGCAACAGATCGCGGCGGCGCTCTCGAGCGTGTTCGAGTGCACGCTGCTCGCGCCGGAGGCAAGCGGCGGCTCATGGGCGGATTTCGTCGAAGGCGCACCGCAGGACGGCGTTGCGCGCTGGGTCCTCAACGAGTCGCACCTGCGGCCGAACCAGCGCATCCGCGGCGTCGCCGCCGATCTCGGCGATCCCGGCGTCGAGCGTCGGTTCGCCCGCTTCCTCGCCGGCGGCGGCTTCGACGTGGTGCACTTCCACAGCATGCTGCACTGGAACTCGCTGCTGTTGCCACAACTCGCGGCCGCGTCTGGCGCAGCCGTGGTGATGACGCTGCACAGCCTCGAATCGTTGTGCGCCGACTACACGCTGGTGCCGCCGCTGCTTGGGCACGCCTGCGGCAAGCGCTTCGGCGGCGTCGATGCGGAGTGCGTTGCCTGCCTCGACCCGCGGATTCGCCGTCGCGCCGCTTCGCCGGTCGCGCCGACGCAAACCTACCTGCAGGCGCGCCACCGGTTCTGGCTGCGTGCGCTCGAAAGTGCCGACGCGGTCATCGCGCCCTCGGCGTATAGCGCGGGGCGAATCCGCGCATCGTTCGGAGACGGGATCGGTGATCGTACGGAAATCGTCGCCCACGGCATCGAGCCGCTCGCACCGGTCATGGCACCCGCTTTCAAGCAGGCCTTCACCGTGGGCTTCATGGGCGGACTGTCGCTGATCAAGGGCGCGGGACTGGTGCTCGAACTCGCGCGCAGTCCCGGACTCGCGCACGTTCATTTCGAGCTTTACGGATGCGCAGACCCTGACGAACTGCCTGCGGGACTACCGACGAACGTTGCCATCCACAGCACGTTCTCGCCCGCACACCTCGGTGCGATCCTCGGTCGCCTGCACGTGGTGCTGTTGCCGTCGCTGGCCGAGGAAACGTTTTCCCTGCTGCTGTCGGAATGTCGCGCCGCCGGCGTGCCGGTGCTCGCGAGCGCCGTCGGCGCGCTGGCCGAGCGCATCCGCCACGGTGTCGACGGCTGGTTGTTGCCGCCGCGGGACGTGGATGCGTGGCAAACACAGCTGCAGAATCTCGCGCGCCCCTTCGGCCGCGTCGCGCTGCGCCGGGTGCGCAAGCGGCTCGGCGCCGAGCGTCCGCGCACACTCGCGGACAACGCCGCGGACTACGCGCGGATCTATCGCACGGCGATGGCGCACGCACGCCTGCGGCGTTCCGCAGACGTGATCCCGGCGGCCCCGGCGCGCGCGGTGGCAAGTGTGACGCTGGAGCGTCTCGGGAAAGAGCTGCGCCACGCAAGCTGGGACGACGACGCGTCGATGGTTGCCGACGCCCTGCGGCACGATGCGCCACCGCTTGTCGTCATCGTCCGCGCGCGGGACGGTGCGGGTACTGCGCTGACTGACACGCTCGCGGCATTCGCGGCATGGCCGGGCGAATTGAGCGTCGAGATCGTCGCGGACGGCGCCGCTGCGACGGTGACGGATCGGCGGACCTCCCTGTCGCTCGCCGACGACGCGGCCTCGCTCGCTGCGCTGGTGGCGCGCGTGCAGGGTGCACGCCACGCATGGCTGTTGTGCATTGAAGCCGGCGACACTCTCACGCCGCGCGCCGCAGCGTGGCTGGCGCACCTGCATACACAATCCTGCGATGCCTTCCACGGCGCGTTCGTGCATGCGGCCCGGGACGGCTCGCGTTACGCGGCCGCGGTGCAGCGTCCCGCGCATGCGCTGCTCTCGATGGGCGCGGCACACGCACCCCAGGGCCTGTTCGTGCGCGTCGGTGCGCTCGGCAACGCGCTCGTCGCCGATCGCGATGCTGGCACGTGGGCGTACGCATTGCTGCTGGCGGCGCTGCGCCAGGCTTGCCCGGTGCGCGACGTAGGCCAGGTGCTGGTGCAGCGTTCGGATCGCAATGTATCGCCCTCGCAGCGGGACGCCGTGCTGGCTGCGCACTGCGCCGTCGCCGACCGCTACCGCGCGCTGTGCGGGTTCGACGGCGAGTGCCTGCCGCACAACGCAGCTCTCGGCTGGCGCTTCCGGCCCGCGCCGCGTACCCGCAGGGTTTCGGTGCGCATCCACGGCGCGGCCTCGCCTGCTTCGGCCGACCTGGCGTTGCGTGCACTGCGCGTGGGCTGCGCGCCCGGCATCGTCGATTTGGCGCTGTTCGATCCCGCCGAGAACCCGTCGCGCGTCGATCGGATCGTGCTCGTGCGGGCCGATTTGCGGCCCACTTCAAACGGCTGGCTTGATCAACTGCTGGGCTGGCTGGAGTGTCCTGAAGTCGTTGCGGTGGCACCGCGCCGCGAGGGTTCGTTCGGTGCGCTGCAGCCGTGCGGGTGGGAGTTCGACGGCACGTGGTTGCGGCGCATCGATGATCCGCGCAGCACCACGGGCTTTGATCTCGACGCCGCCGCCGATCACGCGCGCGCGCTGCCGTCGTTGTCGACGAACTGCATCGCGCTTGCGCTGGATCGTTGCGGGCCGCTCGATCTGGAGGCGCTGCTCGACCCCGATCCGTTGCTGGCATTCAACGCACAGCAGGCGCTGCGCGTGCACGGAACATTGGTGTGGACTGCCGATGCCACGATGCGGCAGCAACACGTCGATCGACCCATCGCTCCCCGGGAGCCGATCGACCTGCCCGATGCAGCTGCGCATTGCCTCGGAAAGTTGCGCGCGCGTGCGGCGACCGATCCCGGAATCGCGTGGCGACGCCGACCGTTGCGCGGTCCCGCCGATTCGACCACGCCACTGCCGCGCGTCGCCGCGCTGACCCGCGACCAGTGGGCGTCGAGCCAGTTGCGCGTGGCGCTGCCGCTGGCGGACCTGTGCCGCGCGGGTGCGATCGCGCCCCCGGCGATCTGGCGCGTGCGGCTCGAAGCTCCGCCGCGCCTTTTTGAACTGGCCGAGCATCGACCCGACACGCTGCTCTTGCATCACTGCCTCGACGACGAGTCGCTCGAACTGCTGCGCCTCACCGCGCTCCATCTGCCGCGCGTACGCCGCGTGGTGGTGATCGACGACCTGGTGACGGATGTGCCGGGCTACAACCCGATGAAGAAGTCGATCCCCGCGGACATCTCGGCGCGGCTGCGCCAGGCCATTCAGGCTGCGCACCTGCTGGTCACCACGTCGCAGACACTGGCCGAACGCTACGGTGGCGCGACGCCCGTCCGCGTGATCGAGAATGCGCTCGCCGACCACTGGTTCGAGCCGAGGCGCGCGCCGCGCGCGCCGGCGAAGCCGCGGAGACTACGCGTCGGTTGGGCCGGCGCGCAGCAGCACGCGGGGGATCTCGAGCTGATCGATGGACTGCTGCGCGCACGGCCGGAGGTCGAGTGGGTGTTCATGGGCATGGCACCCGACTCCGCTACCACCGTCGGCGCGGAAGTGCATCCGATGGTCGATTTCGAGGCTTATCCGCTACGACTGGCGGCGCTCGACCTCGATCTCGCACTGGTGCCACTGGTCGACAACGCGTTCAACCGTTGCAAGAGCGCGCTCAAGCTCATGGAGTTCGGTGCGCTGGGCGTGCCGGTGATCGCGAGCGACGTGCGCCCGTATCAGGCGGCGCCGGTCGTGCGCGTGGATGCGGACACTGCCTCCTGGCTGGGTGCGCTCGATGCGATGCTCGGCTCGGACGAGGTGCGGGTGCACGCCGCTGGCGAGTTGCACGAATGGGCCTCCGCGCGGCACCGTCAGGCGCTGCGACGAGCGGACTGGCTGGCGGCCCTCGGCGGAGCGACCTCCCGCTGATGCTACAGTCGCCCGAGTAGGCGAGCGTGCGCGGACTCTGCAGCCACGCCACTCGAACCCCTGCGAATCCCCGTTTGCCGGGGTACGCGACGTATCACTTGGTCACAGCAAACGGTTTTGTGATCGCGACTACCGTATATTGCCGCGCTGCCGCAAGGCCGTGGAAGCTTTTCCGCGGCCCTGCCGGGACC
>JBKJSW010000421.1:0-3325 GCA_046595765.1 Ahniellaceae bacterium | reverse complement strand
GTATGAAGCCTTGTACGAGGACCAGGCGAACGAGGAGTACGCGTACGATCAGGCGTACGACGAAGTCTGGGAGTACGACGACTACTTCGAGTCCGACGAGTTCGCCGCGAACACCATCGAATGGGAAGCGGCTGAACTCGATGCCGATGCGCTCGCAGACGAGGAATACGAGCTCGCCAAAGCGGATGCGGAGTCGGCCGACGCGGATGCCGCGGCGAACGAGGCGAACGCAGCGGAGTTCGACGCGTCAGACGAGAAGGCGCTTGCGGCCGACCAGGCTGATGTCCAGGCGAACGTGGCAGCCGAGGCGACTGTGGCGGACGCGGAAGCAGCCAATGTCGAAGCGGCCGATGCAAAAGCAGCTGCAGCCGAGAGCGAGGAAGCGGCAGCGAGCGAAGTCGAGGCCGACGCAGCGGCGGCGAACAAAGCCGACCAGGACGACGGTGGCGACAACGACGGCGAAGAAGGCGACGAGGAGTAACGAAACGGCCAGGGGCGAAACTTTCCGCACGCATCGCCCCTCACCCCTACCCCTCTCCCGCAGGGAGAGGGGTTCCAAGCGAGTGCTGGACCTCTCCCGCAAGGAGAGGGGTTCCGGTTCCAGGAGCGTGCCGTTCCGTTCCCGCGGGGAGAGGGGTTCCAGGGGCGTGCTGTTCCGTTCCCGCAGGGAGAGGGGTTCGAAGCGCGTGCTGGACCTCCATGCTGGGAGAGGGGTTCAAAGCGCGTGCCGCTGCACTCCCGTGCCGCAACTCGTCAACACCTGGACGGAACTTCGCGCTTCCCGCGCGTAGCGCAAGGCCATCGAGACACGGGCGGCTCGAAGTGTGGCGCGGCGGAATCGCGCCACCGGGACTGCTTACTTGAGGGTTCCCGCCCATTGCGAGAATACGTAGCCCCAGCGGCCGTCCGTACGTTCCATCTCGACGATGTAGAGCACGCGTGAACCTTCGAATGGGACGCCTTCGACTTCGAGCAGCGCCGTGTTCTCGTCGCGCAGCTCGCCGCCGGTGATCCGGTGTTTTTTCGGCAGGCTGAATTCGAACATCTGCTTGGCGCTGGCAAGGTTTTCCGCGGGCGTGTTGTAGTCGCGCTGGTAGTTTTCGGCCTGGCTCGGCGCGAGGTGCGCGACGATCGCGGCCAGGTCGTCGCCGCGGGCGGCCTTGATCAGCGCGTCGAGCGCCCTGCCCGGTTCGCCGCCGTCCTTCGGCAGGGGCTTGCCGCTCGCGCGGGCGATCACCGCGCTGTCGAACTTCACGTCGACCGTCCAGTTGTTCCCACCGATGGTCTTCACGGGTTTCGCATTCCTGACGCTGCAGGTGACGCGTTCAAGGGTGTTGGTCGTGCAGTCGGCGACCAGCGAACCCTTGCTGCCCATGATGCTGCCGGAGCTGTCGATGTACTGGGTGCCACCGACATGCGCGTTCATGCTGACGGTGCCGTCGGCATCCACTCCGAAGCCCAGGTGATCGTCGTGCAGCACCGCTTCATCGTTGATCGCCGTCGTGTAGGGATCGGCATCGTTGGCGAGCGCCTCGAGGTTCATGGGCCGGGTGCTCAGCATCACGTAGGTGCTGAACTCGCGCGGGTTGCCCTGGTCGCGCACGCGGAACGCGGCGACAGAAGCAGGCACCAGTGCCTTGCCATCGAGTTCGAACTGGCCGGAGACGGAATCGGCCCAGCCTGACGGTGCGAAAAGCAGGCCGCAGGCGGCCGCGAGGAACGGAAAGCGCGTGGCGGGACTCGGCATGACAGGGACTCCGTTGCGGTGGACGGCGCGGAAGATGATGGACTCTTCCACCTGTGATTACGCGAAACCGCCGGGACGGCTGCCATGTGCGTGCCGCAGTTGGCCGCGAGCCGGGGCGCGAGCGGCCTCCGCCCCTCCAATTGCAGCGCCCCGGCAGGCCGATGTGGCACGCTAGCCCCGGGCGACGTCGAGGCTCGCGCATGCAGAAAACGTGGGACGTGGTGGTGATCGGCGCGGGAGTCTTCGGCGCATGGACGGCGTGGCATCTGCTGCGCGCCGGCCAGCGCGTGCTGCTGGTCGACCAGTACGGTCCGGCCAACTCGCGCGCAAGTTCCGGTGGCGACACGCGGGTGATCCGCATGGCCTACGGAGCCGACGGGATCTACACGCGCATGTCGCAGCAGTCACTGGTGCAATGGCAGGATTTCTTCGCGCGCGTGGGGCGGCCGGAGTTGTTCCGCGCAACGGGCGTGCTCTGGCTGGCGGATTCCGGTTACGCGCCCGCTGTGCAGTCGCCCCCCGTGTTGGCGCACCATGGCGTGCGCCATGAAGTGCTGGACGGCGATGCGCTCGCACGCCGCTATCCGCAACTTTTCGTGCCGGCCGGCGGCTGGGGGATCCTCGAGCCCGACAGCGGCGTCCTCTACGCACGCCATGCCGTGCAGGCGCTGGTGGAAGACATCCTGCGCGCCGGTGCCGAGCTTCGCATCGGCAAAATCCTCGCGCCAACGGGAGCTGCACATCTTGCGGAGATCCGGACCGCAGCGGGACAGACGATTTCCGCCGGACGCTATGTGTTCGCCTGCGGGCCGTGGCTCGACAGCGTGCTGCCCGACGTGCTCGCGGGGCGCATCTTTCCGACGCGCCAGGAAGTCTTCTATTTCGGTGCCGCGCCGGGGGATTCAAGTTTCGCCGCGCCCGCACTGCCGACCTGGCTCGACTTCGAGCGCGGCTATTACGGCCTGCCCGATCTCGATGGCCGGGGCATCAAACTCGCCTGCGACACGCACGGTGAAATGATCGACCCCGATAGCGTGGATCGCGCGCCGACTCCCGGGCGCATCGCGCACGCGCGCGAATTCCTCGCGCGACGCTTACCGGCACTCGCCGTAGCCCCACTGCTCGGTGCGGAAGTCTGCCAATACGAAAATACTTCGAATGGCGATTTCCTGATCGATCGCCACCCCGCCTTCGATAACGTGTGGATCGCCGGCGGCGGCTCAGGCCACGGCTTCAAGCACGGCCCTGCGGTCGGCGCCTACCTCGTCGCGCGCATGATGCAGGATGGTCCCGCGGAGCCGCGCTTCGCGCTCGCCACCAAAACGCGCGAGCAGAAGCGCGAGATCCACTGAGCAGGCGCGGGGCCGCTTGACGTCCCTGCTCGCGCCGAAATCAGCCCCGGCTGGATAATTTTCCAAGCGTGCCTGATCTCGCGTGAGCTGCTCGGCCCTCGTCTTGCGCGGGGCCTCGCGTGCATGGCCCACGAGGACTCCGCCGTGGCACCACCCTGCTTCGATTTGCGCGCATCCGCCTTGCCGGTCGACTGCAAGGTGACCTTCGGTCGCGCTACGACGGCCA
>JBKJSW010000395.1:0-6165 GCA_046595765.1 Ahniellaceae bacterium | reverse complement strand
GTGGCCTGGGCCACGCCGTCGACGCTGACGGATGGCGACTGCGGCGCGTCCGACTGCAGTACCTCGACTCGGTAGCGTGTGGATCCGAAGCAGTAGCCGATCCGGTAGGACGGCCAGTCGCCCGGGATGCAGGGGCTGATCGTGAGCTGGATACCGCGCCGCTGCACGCCGAGCAGCGACTCGACGATCAGCCGGTACATCCAGCCGGCGGAGCCCGTGTACCAGGTCCAGCCGCCGCGCCCGACGTGCGGCTCCACCGCGTACACGTCCGCCGCGACTACATAGGGCTCAACCTTGTACGTCGCCACCTGCGCTGCGGTCGTGCCATGCGCTATCGGCATGATCATGCGCAGCAGTTCCCACGCGCGGTCGGGGTCGCCCATCTGCGCGAATGCCATGGTCGTCCACACCGCCGCATGCGTGTACTGGCCGCCGTTCTCGCGCACGCCCGGCACGTAGCCGCGGATGTAGCCGGGATCCTGCGCAGTGCGGTCGAAGGGCGGATCCAGCAGTTTGATCAGCCCTGCGTCACGTTGCACGAGGTGCTTGTCGAGCGACGCCATCGCCTGGCGCGCACGCGCCGGATCCGCCGCGCCCGACAGTACCGACCAGCTCTGCGAAATTGAATCGATGCGGCACTCGTCGCTGTGTACGGAGCCGAGCGGCGCGCCGTTGTCGAACCACGCGCGCCGGTACCACTCTCCGTCCCATGCGTGTTCTTCGAGGCGCTTGCGCAGTTGTTCCGCCGCGTCGAGGCAGCGGTCGGCAAAAGCCCAGTCGTCGCGTGCCGCCGCCACCTGGCTGAAACGTCCGAGCACCTCATAGAGGAAGAAGCCGAGCCACACGCTTTCCCCGCGGCCTTCGATGCCGACACGGTTCATGCCGTCGTTCCAGTCGCCGCTCGCCATCAGCGGCAGGCCGCGTTCGCCGAGCAGGGCCAGCCCGCGTTCGAGTGCCCGCTGGCAATGCTGGTACAGCGTCTCGCTGACGCCCGATCGCACCGGCTGGTCGTAGTACGACTCTTCCTCGAAGTTGAGCGCTCGCCCTTCGATGTAGTGCACGCGCTCGCCAAACACCGCGAGGTCGCCGGTGACGGTCGCATAGCGGCTCGCGGCCAGTGGCAACCACAGGAAATCGTCCGAACAACGCGTGCGCACGCCGCGGTCCTGCGGTGGATGCCACCAGTGCTGCACGTCGCCCTCCACGAACTGGTGCGCGGCGCACAGCAGCAGGTGGGCGCGCACGCGCGCGGGGTCGGCGTGCAACATCGCCATCGCATCCTGCAACTGGTCGCGGAACCCGTAGGCGCCGCCGGACTGGTAATACCCGCTGCGGGCCATGAAGCGGCAGGCGATCGTCTGGTACATGAGCCAGCCATTGGCGAGCAGGTCCACAGCGGGTTCCGGTGTCCGCACCTGGACCACACCGAGGGTCTCGCGCCAGTACGCATGCACCGCGGCCAGGGCGCGTTGCGCCGCATCGCGTCCGCGCACTCCGCGCGCGATACGCGTCGCGTCGCCCGCATTGCGCCCGCTGCCGAGGCGGAATGCCACATCGCGCGATTCGTCCGGCGCCAGCTCGAAGGTCACGCCGAATGCGGCGCAGGCATCGAAGCCGGCGCCGACGCGTCCTGAAAGCTTCGCGCGACCCATCGCCGCAGGATTTCCCAGGCTGCCGTGGCGGCCGATGAACTCGGCACGATCGCAGGTGACGCTGCGCGCATCGATCGCGGAGTCGACATCAAAAAACCCGACCCGGCCTTCGAACTCGGTGCTGTAGGCATTGCGTGCGTACACCGCGCCGCACTCGGGATCGAGTTCGGTGACGACGTGCGGTTGCGTCTTCGCGCGGAGGTCACCGAGCACCCATTCGACATAGCCCACGGTCGAAAGGCGCCGCGGCCGGTTGGAGCGGTTGCGCAGCTTCAGCACCGAGAACTTGACGGGCGCGTCGACGGCGACGAATACCGTGAGTTCGCTCTCGATGCCGTCTTCGATGTGTTCGAACACGCTGTAGCCGAATCCATGTCGGGTGCGGTACTCGCCGTTCCCGCGGCACGGCAGTGCGCTCGGCGACCAGACGGCCCCGCTGTCTTCGTCGCGCAGGTAAAAAGCTTCGCCACCCTGGTCGATCACCGGATCGTCGTGCCACGGCGTCAGTCGGTACTCGTGCGCGTTCTCGCACCAGGTGTAGCCGAGTGCGCTTTCGCTCAGCACCGTGCCGAATCCGGGGTTCGCGAGCACGTTGCTCCACGGCGCCGGCGTGCGCGCGCCTGCCGACGTGGTGACCACATATTCGCGGCCGTCTTCGGAGAAGCCACCGAGCCCGTTGTCGAACGTGAGCGGGAACGGCACCAGCTGCAATTCCTCCAATTGCGCGGGATGGGCGTTGCGGAGCGCGGACAGCGCATCCTCGCGCAGCGGAATCGCGGGACGCGGCAACGCAGGATCGGCGGGACGGCGCCGGTTGAGCTGGTCGGCGAGGCTGCCGCGGGCATCGCTCACGATCACGCGCGCGGTGACCTGCAGCAGGATTCGGTCCTCGTTCGACATCTGGTGCACCGGGCGCACGAAGATGCCGCCCGGCCGGTCGACCACGTTGGCCTCGAGCCCCGCCGCGATGAGCCCCATGATCTGGTCGTGCAACTGCTGGCGATAGCCGGCCTGGTCCTCGTTCCAGATCACGAGGTCGACGGCCAGCCCCTTGAGCCGCCAGTACGCGTGCGCCTGCACCAGTTGCCGCACCAGGTCGATGTGCGCGCTGTCGGCGATCTTCAGCAGCACGATCGGGAAGTCGCCCGAGATCGCGTGCGCCCACAGCCCCGACTGCCCGCGGCGATTGAGCAACTGCAGGCTGCGCTCGGCGCGCATCGCCGGATGGCTGTAGATCACCAGGCCTGCCATGCGCTCATACAACTGCGCGTCGGCCTGTGAGGCGTTGAGCTGGCGGCGCACTACCTGGCTGTGGGTCCAGGCCAGGTCAAAGACGCGGTCGGCGAGCCGGCGGTCACGGTACTTGTCGATCAGACCATGGCAACCGCTCGCGTCTTCGCTGACGCCGGTGACCATGTCGAGCGTGACCGTCTGTTCCGGCGCCAGGGAAATGCGGCAGCGGATCGCCACGATCGGATCCAGCACTGACCCTTGCGAGTTGGAGAGCCGCGACGCTGCGAGCCCCGGTGCCGTCAGCGCCGCAGGCGCAGCGAGCGTGTTGCCGCGACCGATGAAGCGCGATCGGTCGGTTTCGTATGAGATGTCCTCGATTTCCGCGTCGTGCACCGCGAGGAGATGCAGCATCCACAGGGGTGCCTCGTCGCTGCCGCGCGCACGCCGCGTGCAGACAATTGCCTGCTTGTCCGGCACCAGCATGGTCTGCACGAACAGATTGCTGAACGCCGGATGCAGCTCATCGGCGATGGCCGGGGCGAGCACCACCTCGGCATACGTGGTGATTTCGATGGTGCGGCGCGTGCGCGCGCGGTTGGTGATGCGCAGCCGGCGCAGCTCGATGTCGTGCTCGGGCGACACGGCGATCTCGAGGTGCGTCTCGTAGTTCTCGCGGCGCCCGCGAAACTCCGCCTTCGCATCGGAGAAAATCGCTTCGTAACCGTCGACCACGACGCCGGTGGGCTGCAGCGCCGTCGACCAATAGCTGCCGGACTGCACATCGCGCAAAAAGCAGTGAGCGCCCCATTGATCCCGCGTCGCATCCTCGCGCCACCTCGTGATCGCCATCTCCCGCAGGCGGCTGTACCCACCGCCCGCGCTAGACACCATCACGTGGTAGCGCCCGTTGGAGAGCATCTGCACCGCGGGCAGGCCCGCGTCCGCCTGGCGGAATACGCGCAGCCGCGTCTCCACGAGGTCCGGCACCACGTCGGCGCCTGGCAGCTCCGACGCATGCGAATGGAAAGCCGCGGTGCGCGGTATGCGTTCCTGCAGCAACAGCAAGGTGGCCTGCAACGCGGGATCGGCCGCGAAACGGCGCTGCATGGGCTGGTCGAGCAGCGTATAGGCCAGCGCCAGCAAACCCATGCCCTGGTGGTGCGCCATGTGCGAATACACGATCGCGTGCGTGTCCCCCGGCGGCAGCCGCGCCGGCGTGTGGTCGATCGCCTCGAACAACCCGAAGCGCCCGCCGACGCCTTCCGCGACCAGGCGCTCGAGATTCGCGCACGCGGCCGCCGGCTCCACCATCACCGCCAGCATCGACGCGTAGGGCGCGATCACCAGTTCCTGGGCCAGGCCTCGCTGCAGGCCGAGGCTGGGCACGCCGAATGCGCGGTACTGGTAGTTCATCTGCGCGTCGACGGTGTTGTAGCCGGATTCGGATATGCCCCACGCGACGCCGCGCCTGCCCGCATACTCTCTCTGCCGCCGCACGGCGGCGCGCGCGGTCTCGTCGAGCAGCGTGCCCGGATAGCTCGGCATCACGAGCTGCGGCATGAGGTACTCGAACATCGAGCCGCTCCACGACAGCAGCACCGGCGGGCCGTCGCTGCCATTGAGCAAACGGCTCAGCGCGAACCAGGTTTCCTGTGGCAACTGGCCTTGCGCGATCGCGACGAAGCTGGCGAGTCGTGCTTCCGATGCCAACAGGTCGTAACAGCCGTTGTCGAGTCGTCTTTCGGCAACGTGATAACCGATGGCCAGCAGGTGTCGCGCCGAGTCGTACAGGAAATCGAAGTCCATGCGCGCAAAGCCGTCGATACGCGCGGACAGTCGAGCGATTTCGGCGCGCCGTGCGAGTGCGTGCTCGCCGAGGGCGCCACTCGCTTCGGCGCGGGCGAACGCGGAACTCTCTGCTTGCGCAGCCTCGATGCCGCGACGCAACGCCACCAGCCAGTCACCGGTGTCCTCCGCCGCACCGGTGAGCTCCGTGACCACTTCAGACAGGCGCATGCGCAATTCCGCAAGGCGCTCCGAGAGCAGCGTCGCCGTCGCGGGCGGCGCTTGCGCCAAGGCTTGGATTTCGGCGTCCAGCCGCCGTGTCTCAACTCCGGCCGCGCCGCCTGCGGTGTCGATCAGCACGGCAACCGTATCGGCGAGGCCGTGCAGGATCCGCGCATTCGGCGCAGTGCCGCCGGCAAGTTCCAGCAGGCCCTGGCGCAGCGTCAGCAGGTGGCCGGCCAGATTGCCGCTGTCCACCGTGGACACGTACTCCGGCAGCAGCGGCGTCAGCTCGCGGGTGTCGTACCAGTTGAGGAAGTGGCCGCGATGCCGCGGCAGCCGATCGAGGGTGTCGAAGGTCGCAGCCGTGCGCGCGAGCAGCTCGCTCGTGGTCAGGTAGCCGAAGTCGTGCGCGGCGAGATTCGCCAGCAGCGAGAGGCCGATGTTGGTGGGCGAGGTGCGGTGCGCGACCTTGGTCTGCGGACGATGCTGCACGTTGTCCGGTGGCAGGTGGTGGTTTTCGCCATCGACCCACGTCTCGAAGAACAGCCATGTGCGGCGTGCGAGACGGCGCAGGAACAGCACCTGGCCGGGTGCAAGCGGGACCGACCGCTGCGACACGTTGCGGCTGACCCGCCACATCAGCAGCGGCGCGACCAGCCACAGCAGCAGCAGTGGTGCCGCAGCCAGTAGTGCGTCAGGGCGCAACAGCAGCAGCGCGAGTCCGGTCAGCAGCGCCGCGATGGGCGCGGTCGCCATGCGCCGCGCGAGCGCGCCGAGGCTGCGTGCAACGCTGCGCTGCGCTTCGCTCGACGGCTGCCATTCGAGCAGCCGTCGACGACTGACCAGCAGACGCCAGAGCGTGCGCAGAATCGCATCGAGACTGAAGGCCGCCTCGAATGGCAGGCACGCGAATGCGAGCACGCTGCGTTCGGAGGTGGCTCGTGCATTGCGCCACCAGAGCGCGAGGTGAGCCGAAAACGGCATTTCCGCCGGCTTCGACAACAAGTCGATGAACGCCGACAGCGCCGTCTGCAGCAGCAGGGTTCCCGCCACCCACAGCGTCCAAGTCGCGGGCCGCGTCGCCAGCGCCCAGCCCAGCAGCAACAGCGCCAGGGTGGCCGGTGCGACAAGGCTGCGGCGCAGGTTGTCGAAAAGCTTCCAGCGCGACAATGCGCCCAGTGGATTGCGCGACCAGGTGCCGTCCTCGCGCGGAGCGCGCGGCAACAACCACGGCAGCTGGTCGCGCAATCCACTGGGCGCATTGTCGCGCTGG
>JBKJSW010000261.1:0-4832 GCA_046595765.1 Ahniellaceae bacterium | reverse complement strand
GGCGCCGGTCGAAACGCTGCCGGCGGAAACCGTGCCTGCTCCCGCCGCAATTTCGGCACCCGTGCCCGTTGCTCCGACCGCGGCCACTCCTGCGCCCGCGCTGCCCGTGGCTCCGGCAGCGGCGACTCCCGCAGGCGATACGTCCGGCGGCTGATCTGAACTCGCCGGATCAGGTGTCCGGCGCGTTGGGCGCGGCGCCGCGACGGACCACGTCGGGCAAGGGCACCGGCCGGCCGCTGGTGCGATCAATCCACACCAGTACCGCGGTTGCTTCCAGATAGACCGTGGACGCATCGCGCGCCGACACGATCCGGTGCGTGAGGGTCAGGCTCGAATGGCCGACGCGCGACGCGCGCGTCTCGACGATCAGTTCTTCAGGCCACTCGATCGAGCGGCGGAATTCGAGATGCGCCGATGCCAGCACCGGCGCCGATTTCTCCTGGTACCACGGTCCGGGCAACGACTCGAGCCACCGCAGTCGGCATTCCTCGAGATAGGTCAGGTACGTCGCGTTGTTGACGTGGCCGTAGGCATCGAGATCGCCCCAACGGACCGACAGCAGTGCGCGCGCGAGCGGCTCGTCGCTCATGCCGCGCCGCGCTTGCGGAAGGGACTGACGGTGGCCGATTTCTGCGCCGTCTTCGGGGTGGGTTCCAGTGCCCGCGCGAGGAAGCGACCGGTGTGCGAACCCGGCGTCGTGGCGATGGTCTCCGGCGTGCCCTGCGCCACGATGCGTCCGCCGCCATCGCCGCCCTCGGGGCCGAGGTCGACCACCCAGTCCGCCGTCTTGATGACGTCGAGGTTGTGTTCGATCACTACCACCGTATTGCCTTCCTCGCACAGGCGATGCAGCACCTTCAGCAACTGCGCGATGTCGTGGAAATGCAATCCGGTGGTGGGCTCGTCGAGGATGTAAAGGGTATTGCCAGTGTCGCGGCGCGACAGTTCGCGCGAGAGCTTCACTCGCTGCGCCTCGCCACCGGACAACGTCGTCGCGCTCTGGCCGAGCTTGATGTACGACAGACCCACTGCCAGCAGCGTGTCGAGCTTGCGTGCCAGGCTCGGCACCGGTTCGAACAACTTGAGCGCGTCCTCCACGGTCATCGCGAGCACGTCGCTGATGGTGTGTCCCTTGTAGGTGATCTCGAGCGTCTCGCGGTTGTAGCGCTTGCCGTGGCAGACATCGCAGGGCACGTACACGTCCGGCAGGAAGTGCATCTCGACCTTGATCAAACCATCGCCCTGGCACGCCTCGCAGCGGCCGCCCTTGACGTTGAAGCTGAAGCGCCCGGGCGAGTAGCCGCGTGCGCGCGACTCGGGGACCTGCGCGAACAGCTCGCGCAGCGGCGTGAACAATCCCGTGTACGTGGCGGGGTTGGAGCGCGGTGTGCGACCGATGGGCGACTGGTCGATGTCGACCACCTTGTCGAACAGTTCGAGGCCTTCGACGCCGCCGTGCGCAGCCGGTTGCGTTGCGGCGCCGTTCAACTCCGCGGCGGCCAGCTGGTACAGCGTGTCGTTGATCAGGGTCGACTTGCCCGAGCCCGAAACGCCGGTAACGCACGTGAACAGGCTCGCCGGGATCGCGAGGTCGACGTCCTGCAGGTTGTTCGCGTTGGCACCCAGCAGCTTCAGCATGCGCTTGCGATCGGGCTTGCGCCGCTGCGCAGGGATCTCGATGCGCGCGCGGCCGGACAGGTACTGGCCGGTGATGGACTCGGGCGCGGCGAGCACATCTTCGTAGCTGCCCTGCGCGACGATGCGACCACCATGCACGCCGGCGCCGGGACCGATGTCGACGATGTGGTCGGCGGCGCGGATCGCATCCTCGTCGTGTTCGACCACGATCACCGTGTTGCCGATGTCGCGCAGGCGGGTCAGCGTTCCAAGCAGGCGCTCATTGTCGCGCTGGTGAAGTCCGATCGAGGGTTCGTCCAGCACGTACATGACACCGACCAGGCCCGCGCCGATCTGCGAGGCAAGGCGGATGCGCTGCGCTTCGCCGCCGGACAGTGAATCGGCCTGGCGTTCCAGCGTCAGGTATTCGAGGCCGACGTCGACCAGAAAGCGCAGGCGTTCGCGGATCTCCTTGACAATGCGCTCCGCGATCTCACCGCGCCAGCCCGGCAACGCCAGTTCCTCGAACCATGCCAGCGCGCGCGCTACCGATTGCGTCGTGACGAATGCAATGTTCCGCCCGGCCACGAGCACGTTGCGCGCCGGCGGATTGAGGCGTTGGCCAGCGCACTCGAGGCAGGGACGATGGCTGATGAACTTGGCGAGTTCCTCGCGCACGGTCGGCGATTCCGTCTCGCGATAGCGGCGTTCGAGGTTGGGCAGGATGCCTTCGAAGCGGTGCTTCCGCGTGACCGCCGCGCCGCTCTCGGTCGCATACCGAAACGCGATCGCAGTGCCACCCGAGCCTTCAAGCACCGACTTTTGCACGCCCTCGTCGAGGTCGCGCCACGGCGTGTCGACGCTGAATCCGAAGTGCTTCGCCAGCGAGGAAATCATCTGGAAGTAATAGGAATTGCGGCGATCCCAGCCGCGGATGGCGCCGCTCGCCATCGACAGTTCCGGATGCACGACGACGCGCTCGGGATCGAAGAACTGGCTGACCCCGAGTCCATCGCACGCCGGGCAGGCGCCCATCGGCGAATTGAACGAGAACAGGCGCGGCTCGAGTTCCGGCAGCGAGAAGTCGCAGATCGGACAGGAGAATTTCGATGAGAACAACAGCGGTGCGGCGGCTTCGTCGTCGAGCGAGCGCACGACCGCCAGGCCCTCGCCCAGTCGGAGCGCAGTCTCGAACGATTCGGCGAGCCGCTGCCGCAACTCGGGGGCGGGTCGTAGTCGATCGACCACCGCGTCGATGGTGTGTTTGACGCGCAGCGCCAACGGCGGCACTGCGTCGATCTCGTACATCTGCCCATCGACGCGAACGCGCACGAACCCCTGCGCACGCAACTGCTCGAACACCTGGGCGTGCTCACCCTTGCGCTCACGGACAATGGGTGCGAGCAGCATGTAGCGCTGCGACGGATCGAGCGCCAGCGTCGAGTCCACCATCTGGCTTACGGTCTGCGCCGTCAGTGCATTGCCGTGCTTGGGACAATGCGGCATGCCGACCCGCGCGAACAGCAGCCTCAGGTAATCGTAGATCTCGGTGATGGTGCCGACGGTGGATCGCGGGTTGTGCGAGGTCGACTTCTGCTCGATCGCGATCGCGGGGCTCAATCCCTCGATGTGGTCGATGTCCGGCTTTTCCATCACGCTCAGGAACTGCCGGGCGTACGACGACAGGGACTCGACGTAGCGCCGTTGTCCCTCGGCATAGATGGTGTCGAAGGCGAGGGAGGACTTGCCGGAGCCCGAGAGGCCGGTGATGACGATCAGCCGGTCGCGTGGCAGGTCGAGGTCGATGTTCTTCAGGTTGTGCGTGCGCGCACCCCGAATGCGGATGTAGTCCATCAATGCGGCGTCATCCGGAGCAAAGGCGAACCGGAGATGATAACGAGACGGAACGTTCGAAGCAGTTGGGTCATCGACAGGGGTTGGGGGTGAGTCGGAGCGCTTGCAACACGGTGGGCACATTCTGGCGAGCCGGGGCCAGCCGGCCTGCTGCACCTGCATGCCGATCCCGTGGAGCGCCCCAAGGCGCGATGCCGCACGCCGCCGCAGGCTTTAAACGGGCCGCGCGGCTCTTGTAGGAGCGCCGCAAGGCGCGAAGCCGCACGCCGCCGCAGGTTTTAGATCGCGCCTCGCGGCGCTCCTACAGGTGTATCCCGCGTTGGAGGTGGATCGTTGCATCTCACCGGCACGATGAGGGGAGCGCTTGGGGAGCCGGCGGCTTGACCGGGAGCTGCGCCACCGCTAAATTACGCGGTCTTTTCGCCAGCTGGTCAGGCGGAAATGAGCAAGCCCTCAGAATAACTACAGAATCGAGGTAATTCCGATGTACGCAGTATTTCGTACCGGCGGCAAGCAGTACCGAGCCGTTCCGGGAGAAGTGATCCGCGTCGAGAAGATCGATGCGGAAGTGGGCGCCAAGGTCGAGATCGGCGAAGTATTGCTGCTCGGCACCGGCGAAGACATCCAGATCGGTGCCCCGTTCATCGACGGTGGCAAGGTGCTGGCGACGGTGCGCAGCCACGGCCGCGCGGACAAGGTGACCATCATCAAGTTCCGCCGCCGCAAGCACTACCGCAAGCAGCAGGGTCATCGGCAGTACTACACCGAGATCGAGATCACCGATATCGGTGGCCAGTCCCAGGACAAGGCAGCGTCGAAGAAGTCGGCCAAGCCGGCTGGCGACGATGCCGCCAAAGGCAACGGGGAGTAATCGCTCATGGCACACAAGAAAGGCGTAGGTTCCTCGCGCAATGGTCGCGATTCGAATCCGAAGTACCTCGGGGTCAAGCTGTTTGGCGGCCAGGCGGTCGATGCGGGCAACATCATCGTGCGGCAGCGCGGCACCCAGTTCCACCCCGGCACGGGTGTGGGTCTCGGACGCGACCACACGCTGTTCGCTCTCGTTGACGGCACGGTCGAGTTCTCGGTGCGGGGCGCCCAGCGCCAGCGCACGGTGAGCGTCAAGACCAACTGAGCGCAGCGCAAGACTCGACCGACGAAGCCCCGCCTCGGCGGGGCTTCGCGTTTCTGGACATTGGCGGGTAGATTGGTTCCATGAATTTCGTAGATGAAGCGGAAATCTCGGTGGCAGCGGGCGCCGGCGGCAACGGCGCGATCAGCTTCCGCCGCGAAAAGTTCATTCCGCTCGGCGGCCCCGATGGTGGCAACGGCGGCGCCGGCGGCAGCGTGTGGCTCACCGC
>JBKJSW010000217.1:0-4570 GCA_046595765.1 Ahniellaceae bacterium | reverse complement strand
TGGCCGTCGTCGTCGCAAAGCAGGTAGGTGCGGTTACCGTGGAGCACGCCCGGCCGTCCCGCCGACAGCGATGCGGCATGACGTCCCGATGCGATGCCCTCGCCCGCCGCCTCGGCGCCGATGAGACGCACTGCGGAATCGCCGAGGAACGGATGGAACAGGCCGATCGCGTTGCTGCCGCCACCGACGCACGCGACCAGCGTATGCGGCAGGCGACCGTAGTCCGCCAGCATCTGCGCGCGCGCTTCGCGCCCGGCCACTGCATTGAAATCACGCACCATCTGCGGATAGGGATGCGGGCCCGCCACGGTGCCGATGATGTAGAAAGTGTGGTCGACGTTGGTGACCCAATCGCGCATGGCTTCGTTGAGCGCGTCCTTCAAGGTGCGCGATCCCGAGTTGACCGGCACCACCGTTGCACCCAGCAGTTGCATGCGATAGACGTTGATGGCCTGTCGAGCCATGTCGACTTCGCCCATGTACACAACGCATTCGAGCCCGAGTCGGGCCGCCACCGTGGCCGTCGCGACACCGTGTTGTCCGGCGCCGGTCTCGGCGATGACGCGGCGCTTGCCCATGCGTTTGGCCAGCATGGCCTGGCCGACGGTGTTGTTGATCTTGTGCGCGCCGGTGTGGTTGAGGTCCTCGCGCTTGAGCAGGATCTGCGCGCCCCCGACCTCGCGGCTCAGTCGTTCGGCGTGATAGATCGGGCTCGGCCTGCCGACATAGTGCTTGAGATCATGCGCGAGTTCTGCCTGGAAGGCGTCGTCGGTGCGGCACGCGGCATAGGCGGACGCGAGCTCCGCCAGTGGCTGCATGAGCGTCTCGGCAACGAAGCTGCCGCCGTACGGACCGAAGTGGCCCCGTGCGTCGGGAAAGGCAGTGAAATCAATCTGCGGTGATTGCGTCATCGGCTCGTCTGGCTTCGTTGATGAAATTGCGCATTCGCGCGGCGTCCTTGCATCCTGGCGCGGCCTCGATGCCGCTCACCACGTCCACTGCCCACGGTCGCACCTGCACGATCGCAGCAAAGACGTTGGTGGGTGAGAGACCGCCGGCGAGGATGGCCGCGCACGCCGCTTTCGGCATGCGCGACCAGTCGAATGGTACCCCGCCGCCGCCACTGCCGCCGGATGCATGCGCGTCGAACACGAATCCGGCGGCCCTCGGATGCGCGGCGATGGTGGCCATGGGGTCCACTGCATCGCCCATCGCCACCGCCTTGAGATAGGGACGGCGGAACTGTTCGCAGAATGCCGCCGCCTCGCCGCCGTGGAACTGCAGGCAGTCCAGCTCCACGCCCTCGAGTACCGCGTGCACGACGTCGGCGGGCTGGTCCATGAACAACCCCACCCGCGTCACCAGCGAGGGGACCGCAGCGACCAACGGACGCGCCGCTTCGATGGACAGTGCGCGCGCACTTCTAGGAACGAAAATGAAACCGAGCGCGTCGATGCCGAGCGCGCTTGCAGCTGTCACATCGTCGAAGCGCGTCATGCCACAGAACTTGATGCGGGTGCGGTTCACGGGAGCGTCACTTCCGCGGGCAGGCCGAAGGCAGCGGGATAACGCGGCCCTTCGAACAGGAGCCCCGTCGGCGGTGCCGTCGGGCCGGCGCAACGACGGTCACGATGGTCCAGCACGGACGCGATCCACTCGATCGGCGCGTCACCGCGGCCCACCCGCAGCGCGCTGCCGACGATATTGCGCACCATGTGGTGCAGGAACCCGTTGCCTTCGATGCGCAAGGTGACTTCGTCGCCGACGCGGTGCCAGTCAACCGCGGTCAGCAGTCGCACAGGCGATTTGGCCTGGCACGCGGCGGTGCGGAAGCTGGAGAAATCGTGCGTGCCGACGAGCGGCGCGCACGCCTTCTGCATCGCGGCGACATCGAGGGGTACGCGCTCCCAGGTTGCCATGCGTGCCTCGTATGCGAGTCGTACCGGCCGATTCACGATGCGATAGCAATAGGCGCGGCGCTGCGCGCTGTAGCGTGCGTGGAAGTCTTCGTGGCAGGGGTGCGCCCAGCGCACGCAGACGCTGGCAGGCAGCCGGGAGTTGGCGCCCAGCACCCAGGCGCGCGCTGTGCGCTGCGCGCCGGTATCGCAGTGCACGACCTGGCACCGCGCATGCACGCCCGTGTCTGTGCGGCCGGAGCAGATCAGGGACAGGGATTCGTCGGCCACGAATCGCAGGGCCGCGGACACCGTGTCCTGAAGCGTCGGTTGCTGGAGCTGCGACTGCCAACCGAGAAAATCGGTGCCGTCGTACTCGATGCCGAAAGCCATGCGCGTCATCGGAAGCACACTCTTGTCCGCTTCGTTCGCGACAGTTGGATTGCCGCTGTGACGAATGCGTCCACGCTGCGAGGAATGCAGGTGCACCGGGCCCCTCCCTGCCACCAGGGAGACGCCCGCCGCAAGCTCGACCGTCGCGGTGGACGGACCGTCAGCTCAGGCTGTCGATCAGGCGCTGCGCTTCGCCCTGTTGCGCGCCGCTGCCTTCGGAGAGGACCTCCTGCAGCATCGCGCGCGCGCCATCGCTGTCGCCCATGTCGATGTAGGCACGGGCGAGGTCGAGCTTGGTCGCCACCGCGTCCTCGCCCAGCACCGGAGACGATGCCGGCCGCGGAGCTTCCGGCAATTCGTCGAACTGGTAATGAGTGAGTTCGGGGGTGTCGAGAACGGGACGCTCGACGTGCGGCGTATTGACCGTGAAATCGTCACGGTCAATCGATTGCACCGCGACCGGCGGCGTGCGCGGGTGATCCCAGTCCTCGTCGCCAAGATCGACCGGCGCGACTGTGGCGGCGGTGACCGCCGGCTGGTAACTGATGGGCGTCGGGGGTTCCATGGAACTCGGGCGAAAATCGAAGTCGTCCGCAGTCGACTCGTCGCTCACCGCCGTGGCGGCGAACAGCGGGTGCGTGGCATCGACGTCGCGGCCAAGCTCTTGCGCTTCCAGCCAGGCGTAGTGCGTTTCATCGTCGACGTGGTTGCGCATTCTCGACGCCGCGTCGATGAAGCCCTGATCGTCGCGCACCTCGTGGTAATGACGCAGCAGGTCGAGGTGGTGTTCAAGATTGTCAGGATCGCCGGCGCGGCGGTCGAGCAGCGCGCGCTCCAGCACGTCGTCGCCCAGGATCGGCGCAGCCAGAGTGACGCCGCCCATGGCGGCCGGTGGAGGCGACGCAGGCAGTACGCCCGAGGAGAACTCGTTGGCCACCGAAGGACGCGCGAGTTCGGTGATTTCGAGCACTTCGGGTCGACGCCGCCGGCCGAACACTGCCAGCAGCCCCAGCACGGCCAGCACGATTGCACCAATGCCGAGGTACATCGGATTGAGATACCAGGCACGCGCCGGTGCCGGCGCGGCGGCGACGGGCTCCGCCACCGCGGCAACGGCTTCGGCGTCGGTCGCTGCGGGCTCCATCGATGCGGCCGGATTCACCAGCGGCGTGGACGGCTCAGACGCAGGATCGACCATTGCGCCCGGATCGGTGCCGGTCGGGAGCGCTGCGAGCGCGGTGCCGGCCATTGGATCCGCCGGAGTCGCTCCGGCCGGTGGCGTCGTCGCATCTGCCACCTTGGTGGCCTCGGCGGCGGGCTCGAGCGACGCAGCCGGGGTCGCGACGGGAACCGGCGCCGGCACGACGGCCACGGCCGTCGGCGGCGTGCCCGCCTTGACCGCGGCGGCACGCGCCGCGGCAGCGGCCTGCTGTGCGTCAGCAAGGCGTTTTTCCTGCTGCTCGAGTTGCGCCTTGAGTGCCGCGATCTCGTTGTTCTTGAGTTCGATCAGTCGCTTGCTCTCGCCGCCAATCTTTTCCAGATCCTTGACGCGCGAACGCAACTCGACGGCTTCCTGCTCGCGGCTGCTGAGTTTTTCGCGCGTGCGCGCGAGATCGCCGCGAAGCTCCGTCGCTTCGGCAGCGCCGGTGCCACCGGCCGTGCCTGCACGTGTCGTGCCGGACTGGCTGGACGTGCCGGCCTTCGGCGGCACCAATGCGAGACGATCGCCGCGCGGACCAGGTGCCGCGGCGGGCTTGCCCGCGGTACTCGGCGGCGGTGACGCGCTGGTGCCGGAATCGGCGACCAGTGCCGGCGCGTCGGCGCCCGACCACGACCGCACCTGCGATGCGACTTCGGCAGCGGCAGCGGCAGCGCTCAGTTCACGCGCCGAGGTGGCATCCGGAATCCGCAGCACCGCGCCTTTCTTCAACGCGTTGATATTGTCCTTGTAGAACGCCGACGGATTGGCGCGAAGCATCGCGACCATCATCTGGTTGATGCTGATATTGCCATCCGGGCGATTATCGGCGGCGATGTCGTACAGCGCGTCGCCTTCCTTCACGCTGTAACTGTCGCTGCGGGGTGCAGCTGCGGCGGGCTCCGCACGCGGCGGGGGACTCGGCGGCGCAGCGGTCGGAGCGGGTGCGGGCCTGGCGGCCACGGGTGCGGGCGCCGGAGTTGAGGGCCGTGCGGGCACCGGCGCAGCGACCGGAACGGCGGGCCGCGGCGCCGATACCACAGGCGATACGGGGGCGCTGACCGGTGCGGCGATGCGCTCGACG
>JBKJSW010000169.1:0-2532 GCA_046595765.1 Ahniellaceae bacterium | reverse complement strand
CGTCGCGACGCTCGGAGCAGTTTTACTGCTCGCGCCGACGGTTTCTTTTTCCCAGAGCCAGCTCATTGTCAACCGCGCAGGACAACAGCGTGCGACGCTAACCCTGCAGCAGGATTCGAACGTCGCCATCGACCCGGTGACCGGGAACGTGTCAGTGGATTGCGCCCCGAGTCTCACGAACCCCACTCTCTGCGCCGACCCCCTGGGCGGTTCTGGCGGCGTCCTGCCGCCCGAATTCACCCTCGCCGCGAGTCAGTTTTCCCAGCTCCAGACCGCCGGCGTGTACCCCGCGTTCACCCAGTTCCGTCTCGAGCCCATTGGGCTCGACGCGACGTATGAGGCGTGTCGGCGCCAGAGCACCGGTCCAGGAAACACCAACTGGAACGGCGTCGTGCTCGCGGGAGACGCAACGTCGAACACCGTCACAGTGCCGGAGGTGAGCTCGTCGTATACGTTTTCGCTTCGCTGTTTCGCCAATGGAGGTGCGCGCACCTCGAACGTAGTGACTGTTGCTACCGGTGCCGCGTCTGGTGGCAATCCGAACTGTCCCGCCAATTGGGCCGGCCAACCGTGGGCCAACTTCACGCGCTCCGGGGAGCGGTTCTTCACTGATCTGCGCCGGCTGACTGGGGGCTTTGCGACGCCGTTCCCGCAGATCGGCGGGCTGGTGATCTTCGGTGCCGTCGTCAACCAGTACGTGTCCGTTGAGTTCAACGTGACCAGCGCCGCCCAGTTCGAAGGCCTGTCGCGCGAGCTGAGCTGGATCGAGTCGCAGGGCGGTGGTGCCGGTGCGGCCTCGGTCAACGGAGTGTATTTCACTATCAGCAAGTGCCCGGGCGACTTCCGCCTGCCCACGAACACACCCGACACAACGGAGCCTACCCTGGCCCTCGGTTGCCGCAACATCACCCTGTTCGGCTCGCAGCGCATCATCACGGCTGGCATGTCATACGGCCTCAACACGCCTTCGTCCAACACGAGCTGCGGACTTGCGGTGGGCAACACGTACTATCTTAATTTCATGACGGTCAATCCGCTCGACGGCTACCAGCCCAACGAGCACAACTGCATCGACGCGGTTTCCCGCTGCGGCGTCCAGCTGCAGTCGCAGTAAACCCAGCACGGTCAGAAAAACGGGGGCGAGCCACTCGCCCCCGTTTTTTTTTTGCGCCGTCGTGACGACCCTTGCACGCCTTGCTACTGCACGGCGGTGTGGAACTCACCCGGACCGCAGCGGTCAGAGCGGATCGCACTCTTCTTTCGTCTTCCATGGATATTCCGCATGCGCAGCTTCCCCCGCCGTAGTCTTCCGATTGCCAGCGCGATCCTGCTGGCCTTGAGCCTGGCTCCACTCCCGGCAGCGGATATTCCCGGGTCTTCCGACGTGCTGGCGAGCCGCGGAACTTCCGAGATCACGGAAGCCGAGGTTGATGCGCGCATGCGGGAAATTCCCGAGCAGCAACGTGCAGGTTTCATCGACAACGCCGAACGCATCGACACGATGTTGAACCAGATGCTGCTCATCGAGCAGATGGCTACCGAGGCGCGCAAGCTGGGTCTCGACAAGACCGAGGACTTCAAGGCCGCGCGCAGGCTCGCCGAGGACCGCCAGCTGTCGATTGCATTCCAGGAGCACCAGTTCAAAAGCGCGCCTGCATTCGATGCCGAGACACTGGCCGCCGAAGCCTACGCCGCGTCGCCCAAGGACTTCGTCATCGGTGATTCGATCGACGTGCGCCATGTGCTGATCAAGACCGATTGCCGCTCGCCGGGGGCCGCGAAGGCGCTGGCCGAACAGATTCGCGAGCGCGCGCTGAAGGGAGAATCGGTGGAGGAACTGGCCCGCAAGTATTCCGAGGACGATAGCTCCGCAGCCGAGGGCGGCCTGTTCCGCAACATCGGGCGGGGCAAGACCGTCAAGCCGTTCGAAGACGCGGCTTTCGCCATGACCCAGGCGGGCGAGCTGTCGCCGGTGATCGAGACGCCTTATGGCTATCACTTCATCGAGATGGTGGAACACCGCGCTGGACGTCCCGCCAAGTTCGAGGAAATCCGTGAAGGGCTGGTCGCCCAGCTGGAGCAGCGCCACAAGGCGCGTTTCCTCAAGGAACAGAACGACCGCCTGTTCAACGAGCCGCTCGAAGGCAATCCCGAGCGGCTCCAGGCGTTGCGGAAGCGCTACGGCAGCGCCGACGTCACACCGGACACCGATAGCGTGCCGGCGCCCATGATGCGCACGAAGCAGTAGCAGAGGGCCGGACGCCCGCGGGTTCGGCTCTGACGAGGGGCTGCGGGTAGCGCGGCCCCGGCACCGTGGCCTGGAATCCGCGCCCGACGCTGACCTTCGAGCGTCGACGCCTCTACACTTCGTGTCGTCAGCGGACAACGCATGCGGAGTAGTAATTTGCTGGTTTCGGCGCACGATGTCGCACTGCTGCGCCACTTCACGCTGCGGGCCCTGCGCGAGCGCTTCGAAGGCACTCTGACGGGAGCCGGCTGGGCGTTCGTGCAGCCGCTGGTGATGCTCGGTGT
>JBKJSW010000099.1:0-6902 GCA_046595765.1 Ahniellaceae bacterium | reverse complement strand
AGCAGACTGGGGCGGCCTCCTGCAGTTCATCGACGCGAAGGGCGCGGTCGAGCAGACCTTCATGCCGCACTTCAACAGCCTGTCGGTATTCCGCGTACCGACCGACCACGTGGTGAGCCTGGTCGCGCCCTGGGCCGAACGTCCGCGCATGGCGATCACGGGCTGGTACCAGAGCTGACACACCCGGGCGCGAGTCAAACCGGTGGCTGAATCGGTGCCAAGCGGGGCGCACTCACGCCGCACCTGGCAGCTTCGTCCGTGCCGCTGCGCGGTATGCTCGAACGCTGCTTTACACGAGCCCAAGCCATGCGCAATCGACTCCTTCTCCAGACGATGTATTTCGCGCTCAGCGCGCTTGGTGCCGCCGCTGCGGTGGCTGCGCCCGCCCGGCTGCTGCTCGCTCCGGTCGACCGCGAAGCCCTGCTGACGGAAGACCTGCTGGCCCCGACGGAAACGCCGCTGCGCTACGCGGAATTGCGCGCCCTTAATGTCTCCATGGTGCGCGGCGTCGCCTGGGCGGGTACATGGAGCGACGTCCGCGATGCGCAAGGTGCACCGGTGCGGCGATGGAGCCTGACGGTGACGACGGCGGGAGCGTTGTCGCAGGATTTCGGCTTCGCGCGCCTGTTCCTGCCGCACGGCGCGACACTGGTGCTGCGCACGCAGGACGGCAGCGTCGCCGCCGGCCCGTACACCGACGCAAACGTCATCGCGGGCCGGCGCTACCAGACCGGCCTCGTGCCGGGGGATTCGACCACGCTTGAAATCGACGTGCCCGCCTCGTCGCAACGGCATCTTGGTTTCGTGCTGGACCACGTCGCTCCGGCGCACCGCGACATCTACAGCGTCGGTGACGAAGACCTCGCCAAGTCGGGCAGCTGCAACGTCGACGTGCGGTGCCCACAGGGGATTCCGTATCCCGACCAGATCAATTCAGTCGCGCGTTACCGCTTCAGCGGCTTCCTGTGCACGGGCGCGCTGATCAACAACACGAGCGGCGATCGCGCCCCGTACTTCCTCACGGCGAGACACTGCGTGGACACGGCGGCTGAAGCGGCCTCCATGGTGTTCTACTGGAAGTACGAGAATCCGACCTGCCGCGCGCCTTTCAGTGGCGCGTCCGGCACGCCCATTCCGCTGACCGGAAACAGCATCGAACAAAATGACGGTGGCGCCGATCTTCGCGCCCTCAACGTCGATTCCGACTTCACCCTCGTGCGGCTGCGCAACCCACCGCCGGCCGCCGCCAACGGGTTCCTCGCCGGTTGGGACCGACGCAACCTGGCGCCGGCGTCGGCGTTCACCATCCACCATCCGCAAGGCGACGAGAAGCGCATCAGCTTCGATAACAATCCGCTGCAGATCTTCGACCAGTCCGCCCCGGGCCTGTCCTTCGGCAACAGCTTCCTGCGCGTCGTCAACTACGAGCTCGGCACCACGGAAGGCGGTTCCTCGGGTGCGCCGCTATTCAGTCCGGAACGTCGAATCGTCGGCCAGCTTGCCGGCGGCGCCGCTCTTTGCAGCGTGCCCGACGGCGACGACTACTTCGGTCGGCTCTTCACTTCCTTCACCCGCGGCACCACGTCGGCGACCCGCCTCAGCGACTGGCTCGATCCCACCGGCAGTGGCGCGCAGACGCTCGACGGCATCAGCCTCGCAGGCTGTACGCCTCCGGCCGCGACCTTGACCGCGCCGTCGGTGGCGCGCGCCGGCGATGCGGTGAACCTCTCGCTGGCGCTGCCAGCCGGCACGTACCGCGTGGAGTGGGACATCGACGGTGACGGCATCGTCGACCGCGTCAAACCCGCAGCGACCGGTACACAACTGCTGCAACCGGTGTATCCGGCCGAGTCGAACCAGTCCGTCACCGTCCGCGTGATCGACACGGCGGGCTCCTGCACCACCACGCTGCAGCGATCGATCGCGATCGACGGCCCGCGTGTTCTGGTCACCGCGGCGAGCGCGCCGCAGCAACTCTGCGGAGATGGCGACGCGGCCGTGGAACCGGGCGAGCGCTGGCGCGTGGCGGTCAACATCCGCAACAACGGCGCCAAGGCGCTGACCGACGGTCACGCGGTGTTCGGACCGGTGAGTGCGGCGACCGTGCGCCTCGAGACCCCGGCGATCGCGCTGGCGTCTCTCGGGCCGGGCGGTGTATCGACCGTGGGACTCGTCGACTTCGCGGTCCCGACCACGGCAGCCTGCGGCACCGCGGCCTCTGTCCGCTTCATCGCCGCGCTCGACCGCACCGCGTGGTCCGCAGACCAGCCGACCAACCCGATCAGCGTCATCCTCGGCGCCGGCGGTGCCTGCAATATCGTCGATTTCTGCCCTGCGCAGATTCCCGTCATTACCCCGCGCATCGGCCTCTTCAGCAATCCGAATCGCTTCGGCAATGGTTTTGGCACCGTGGTGACCGACAACCCGGACGCCGCGCCACCGGTGTTCTTCAGTGCATGGTTCACCGGCACCGCGGCTCGGCTGCCGTTCTGGTACACGGTGCAGGGCTCGCTCGTCGACAACCGCGTGGACGCGGATGTGCGCCAGTTCCGCCGTACCAGCGAGTCACCGTTCTCGGTGGCGGCGACGCTCGTCGGCACGGCGCAAGTCACTTACCTCAACAGCACCGACTACATCTTTACCTTCAACCTCGGCGGGCGCACCGGCGCCGAGCGGCAAACGCTGTCGCTCCCCGATACCAGCGTGCGACCCGACCGCACCGGCGCCTGGGTGTTCGTGCCCGAGTCCGGCTCCGGTTACATGATCGACGATGCGCGCAACGGTGCCGTGGCCGCCGAGACGGTGATCAGCTTCATCTACGGCAGTGATAACGAACCGCGTTGGACTTTCGGTGCGAAGGCGATCGCCGATCCGGGCGCAATAGTCTCGGACTACTTCGAGATCCAGTGCCCGACGTGCCCGTCCCTGCTCGACTTCACCGACACGCGCGTGAACGCGGGATCGCTGACCCCGAGCTACTCGTCCCTCACGAGGGGTACTCTGTCGACCAATCTCGTCTCGCCCCCTCCGGTGTCGCTCAACTGGGTGCGCAACAATGTCCCGATCGAAATGATTTCGACCCCGCGCCCCCAGTAGGAGATTCCTGCGTATGCCAGACCGTCGTCAGTGCATCCTTCTGCGCCATGGCCACGCCGAACCGGCGATGCCCGGCCAGCCTGACCTGGATCGCCCGCTGACCCGCGATGGCGAAATCGAAGCGACCGCCGCGGGCCGCTGGCTCGCGTCGCATGACTTCAAGCCGGCGCGCGTGCTGAGTTCGCCGGCCGCACGCGCCAACGCGACCGCCAAGGCTGCGTGCGCGGAGCTGGGCGACATCGGCTTCGAGAGCGAGGCGGCGATCTACGACGCGACGCCGGGTGCGCTGTTCGATGTGCTCGAGCGCAACCAGGACGCCGGTCCGTTGCTCGTGGTCGGACACAACCCGGGGCTCGAACAGCTGCTCGGGCTGCTCACCGATGGTCGTACTGAAGACGTGCGCGGAATGCCTACCGCCGGCATCGCATGGCTCGACTGGCCGGAAGGCGCACTCCTCGAACCCGGCGCGGCGCGCCTGCGCGCGTTCTGGTCGCCTTGAAGGCCGCGCCCATGCGCGCCGCGTCGGCGCGTCCACGACCGTGATCGGAAGCCTGCTGGTGGCGGGCATGCTCGCGTCCTTGTCCAGCGCTCAATGCCCTGAACCCGGCGCCGAGCGGCTCATCGACTTCGACCAGTCGGGCGCCGCGGCGGGCTTTCGCGTGAGCGCTGGCGCAGTGCCGCTGCGCGGAACGTTCCAGCGACTGCGCGGGCATCTCAGCGTTTCGAACGGCGGTGCGCAAGCGTGCGTACGCGCCGAGCTCGATGCGCACTCGGTGGTCATGGCGACCAAACTTTTCGGCGCGTGGGCGCGCTCACCCGAATTCTTCGATGCGGCGAGATACCCACATCTCGAATTCCAGTCGAAACCCTTTGATCCCGCGGTGTTGCGGCGGGGCGGCGAGATCGACGGCACGCTGACGTTGCGCGGCAGGACGCGTCGCCAGACACTGCGCGCCGAACCGATGCGTTGCATGCGGCAGTCGAGCCCCTCGTGCCAGGTGCAATTGCGTGGCGCCATGCTGCGCAGCGCTTTCGGCATGCACGCGCGCCGCCCCTTCGTCGGCGATCGGGTAGATCTCGACCTCCGCATCAAAGCGGCCCGTGCCGACTTGTTGGCGACCGATGCGGCCGGTCGCTGACGCACTGCGCCTCGCAGGGGCGCTGATCGCCCTGGCGCTCGGTGGCTGCGCGACGGTGGCCGCTCCCGATCTCGCGCGTGCGGGCCGTGTCATCGAAGCGCAGCGGGATCGCACGCTCAACTGCGCCCGCGCCGACCGCTGCGCGATGGCGTCGCCGTTGCTCGACGCCGCGCACGCACCCGGCAATCGCGTCGCATTGCTGGAAAAGGGCACCGATGCGCTGGCCGCCCGCGTGCACCTCGCACGCGCCGCGCAGCGCTCGATCGATATCCAGACCTTTATTTTTGCCGACGACGATGCCGGTCGCCTGGTCGTGGCCGAGCTGGTCGAGGCCGCGCGTCGCGGCGTGCGCGTGCGCGTGCTGTCGGACCAGCTCAACTCGCTCGACAACATCCGCGTGCTGGCGGACCTGGCGCGGGTGCATGCGAACCTGTCGTTCAAGGTCTACAACCCGACGTTTCGCAAGGCGCATGCCGAGCCGCTGGAACTGGTCGCGGGCGCGCTGTGCTGTTTCTATCGCTTCAACCAGCGCATGCACAACAAACTCTGGATCGTGGACGGCGTGGTCGGCATCACCGGTGGTCGCAACGTCGAGAACACCTATTTCGGCTGGGGCGACACCTTCAATTTCATCGACCGCGACGCTCTCGCGTTCGGCCCCGTCGGCGCCGAGATGCAGCGCTCGTTCGACCAGTTCTGGAATCACCCGGCGTCGGTGGACATCGCGCAGCTCAACGATGTCGCGGCGCGCGTTCTCGCCGAGGCGGACGGCGAGGCGCAGCCGGTCGAGGTGGAGGAGCTTCGCTACGCGAACGGCCAACGCGTCGGCCGGCTGGCGGCGCGCGCGCAGGATCTGGACTGGGTCGCGCGCACCCTGGTGGACGGCGCACAGCCGGTGGCCAGCGCAAGCTATTACAGCGACTCGCCGGCGAAGCACGAGCGCGGGCGCAAGCGCGACCCGGACGGCGTCAGCCGCGGCATTTCGCAGAAGGTCGGCGGCCTGATCGAGGGCGCGCGTCGCGAAGTGCTGCTGCAGACGCCTTACCTGCTCATCTCCGGCCCCGCCGAGGAATTGTTTGAACGCTTGCAACGACGGCCGCAGCCGGTGAAGGTCATCGCCTCGACCAACAGCCTGGCCGCGACCGATTCCTTCGTCGTTTACGCAGTGTCGTACAAGCATCGGCGCAAGTACCTGCGCCGGCTCGGCTTCGAAATCTATGAGTACAAGCCAACCGCCGGCATGCAACTGGAGTCGGACACTCCGTATCTTCCCCTGGCGGGTATCGACTGGCCGGGCATGGACGACTTCCGCGCGCGTGGCGAGCCACTGCCCGTGGATTTCAAGGGCCGACGACGGACCCTGCACGCGAAGTCACTGGTGATCGACGAGCAGATCGCCCTCATCGGCAGCCACAACTTCGATCCGCGCTCGTCCGACCTCAATACGGAAGCGGGCCTGATCGTCCACGACGCCGCGTTTGCGCGGCAGCTTGCCGACAACATCCAGGTTGCCCTCGAGCCTCAGAATTCGTGGATCGTGGCGCCGCGCAATGCGCCGGCCGGCGTGGGCGAGGTGAACGAGACCCTGAGCAGCGTCTCCGCCGCGCTGCCGGTGTTCGACCTCTGGCCGTTCCGCTATGCCACCGACTTCGAACTCAAACCTGGCTGCGCACCGGTGTCGCCGAGCGCGCCTGGCTTTTACGACTGCCATGTCGCAGTGGGGGACTTCCCGGCCGTGCAGGTGCCGCTGCGGACGCTCTACACGCGGCTCGTGGTCGCCTTCGGCGTGGGCCTCACGCCGATTCTTTAGGGCGCGGCTGTGGGAGAATCCGGGTCCATCGCTCAGCGCCAGTGCCGACCCAGGGGACGCCATGACCATCAGCATCACGATCGACCTCACCGACAGCGATGTCGATCATTTCCAGAAGGCACTGGTGCGCGCGCGCGATCTGTCCAACGAGAAGACCGCCGAGGAGATCACGGACGCAGCCCGCACGCTGCTGGTCGTGGCGACCAAGACCGAGGTGCCGGATTTCATCGCGCAACGCCTGGCAAAACTCGAGTCGCTCATCATGATGGTGCACGACGAAGGCTGGGCGCTGCCTGAAGCCGACCGTTCGCGTGTGCTCACCGCACTCATGTATTTCGCGGATCCGGCCGACGTCATTCCCGACTCGGTGCCGGTGGTGGGCTATCTCGACGACGCGATCATGATCGAGCTCTGCGTGCGCGAGCTCAAGCACGAGGTCGAGGCGTACGAGGACTTCAACGACTTCCGCAAGCACGAAGCGGAGGGTCGCGGCATGGACCCGGCTAAGCTCGGTCGCGCCGACTGGCTTGAAGGCCGTCGCCAGGAATTGCAGGAGCGCATGCGCCGCCGCCGCGACCGCGATGGCTACGCCTCCCGTACCGGCAGCTCCGGCCTCTTCCGGTTTGGGTGAGTCGACGCGTTTGCGCGCCACTGGCGCGCGCGTCGGCGAACGCCCGAAACAGTATGTTTCGGGCCGGGTGCGACTTGGCGAGCGCAGCATGCGCAGAGCCTAGTCGCCGGGTAGATTTGCCAAGAGCTCAAACGCTGCTCGCGCGCCACTGGCGCGCGAGTCGGCGAACGCCCGAAACAGGGTGAGGCGGGAATTGTCGCGCCACTGGCGCGACCCGACGAACGCC
>JBKJSW010000439.1:0-5842 GCA_046595765.1 Ahniellaceae bacterium | reverse complement strand
AATTCCCGGCGAAGTGTTCGTGCTGCAGATGAACAATGCGCGCACCATCAACATCGACTTCTTCTTCGATGCTGACAACGCGGACGAGGCTGCGGTGATCGTGGCCGGCAGCAGCCTGCTGATTGTGTAGCCCGAAACGTGTTCGCCGAACTGTTTGGCCGCGACGATCATGTGGAACGCAGGTTCGAATTCCGACCGGCGCGCGGTCGGAAATTGCCGTACCCGCCCATCAGCAGCACCCGGCATGCCATGCGGCAAACTGCGGACGCGGCCCTTCCGTTACGCGGCCTAGCCGGCCCTTCGGCATGGCCCGGCCCCTCCGCATGGCACGGCAAGGCCGGGCATTTCCGACATACGTGATCGCTTTGCGATCAGGCGCCGCGCATCACCATTCGTAGCCGACGCGCGCGTACAGGAACGCACCGTTGAAGCCGAAGGGTGACGACGCGCTGTAGGGAATCTGACCGAACGTCGCGTTCTGGTAGATCACCTCGTCGGGATACGAATCAAAGATGTTGTCCGCGCCCACCGAGAAGTTCCACCGGTCGAGCTGGTAGCTCGCGGACAGGTCGACCGTCCATTCGTCACCGAAGGTCTGGTCGCGCGTCGGCGTGGTTTCCACGGCATCGAACAGCACGGTGAATTCGCCGTAGCGCGTCGCCGTCGCACCAAATGACCAGTTGCCGGTTTCCCACACGCCCGACAGCAGGAACTTGTCGCGCGGCGCGCCCACCTCGATGCGGCCCCGTTCGACGCGGCCGATGCGCAACAGGTTGAGCCCGCCCGACGTCAGCACGGCCGGATTGGGCGCGATGCTTTCGATCGTGGTCTTGCTGTAGTTGTAGCCGGCGGTGAGGTCGATGCTGCCGGAGTCGATGTCCCAGCGATAGGTGCCGATGACGTCGACGCCGCGCGTCTTCGTGTCGAGCGCATTGGTGAAGTAGCGCCCACCGGTCACGCCGAAAATGCCACGGTTCTGCAGGAAGGTCGTGACGGCGCTTCCGATCAGGTTCTCCGACAGGCTGATGCGGTCATCGATGTTGATGCTGTAGCCGTCGATGGTGATGTAGAGCGCGTCGATGGGCTGCAGCACCAGGCCCAGGCCGAAGCTGTCGGACTCCTCGGCCTTGAGCGGTTCGGAACCGAGCGCGAGGGCGGTGGGGTTGTCGACCGCGAATGTGCGCACGTCGAACGGTACGCCTCCAATGAAGTTGGTGGCGGTCGACTGGAAGAACTGCTGCTGCAGCGAAGGCGCACGGAACCCCGTGGATACGGTACCGCGCAATGCCACCTGGTCGTTGAATGCGTAACGAGCCGACAGCTTGCCCGAGGTCGTGGTGCCAAAGTCGCTGTAGTCCTCGTAGCGGGCGGCAAGTCCGGCAGAGAATTTGTCGGTGATGTCGGCCTCGAAATCAACGTAAAACGAATAGCTGTCGCGGCTGTTGCTGCCCGCATCGCTTGGCCGGAAACCCGGGAACACCTGCGAGCCACCCGCCGCGCGCTGGGTCGCACCGGTGGTGCTGCCGGGAACGGGGATGAGGAGGCCCGTGTCCGCGTACGAATTGGGCTCGCCCGCGCGCTGCTCGAATTCCTCGTCGCGGTATTCGCCACCGAAGGCGAAGGTGAGCGGATAGGCGAGCCAGTCCACGTCGAGTGGGTGGTTGAAGTCGACGTTGAAGATGTTCTGCGAGAGTTCAAGCGCTCCCGCGTGGAACTGGGTGGGCGACGAATCGCCAAGGCTCCGATTGAGGGAGTTGAGGACGTCGAAAGTCAGTTCGTCGTTCCCGAAGTTGTAGCTCAGGTCCCAGTTCCAGTCGTTCGAGGTGGTACCGCGCAGGCCAGCCACGAACGCACGGTCCTTGGCGACATTGTTGATCAGCGGCAGAAAACCGTTGGGGTAGATCGCACGGTTGTTCCTCGCATCTCCGGCCGGCCGGAACATTCCGTTGGAAATCACATCGCGATCGCTGTAAGTGGCAAAGGAATAGAGCGTCGCGGCCTCCCCGAAGCCGAACTCGAGGTTGTACGAAAGCGCGAACTGCTCGACATCGGGATCGCCTTGTCTCGCCACGACTTGGCCCAGCGGGGGCCTCACCGCAGGGATCGGTGGCGACTGGGGTGGCGACAACCCGGCAGGCGGCAGGATGAAGGGGCGCGCGCGGTCGGTCCGGTCCTGCTCGCCGACCTGACCGGCGAAATGTACAAAGCCGTTCTCTCCGAGTGGGAATCCGCCATCACCCGACAGTTGATACTGCTCCCCGTCGCCCGCGCTGTACTGACCCGCGAGCAGCGAGACGCCACCGCCGTGGTTGGCGCCCTTGAGCACGATGTTGATCACTCCGGCGATCGCGTCCGAACCGTACTGCGCGGACGCGCCATCGCGCAGCACTTCCACGCGCTCGATCGAGGCGATCGGGATGGCGTTGAGGTCGACTGGCGAAGAGCCGCGACCCTGCGTGCCGTTGATGTTGATGAGCGCGGTCGTGTGGCGGCGCTTGCCGTTGATGAGGATGAGCACCTGGTCGGGTGCGAGGCCGCGCAGTTGCGCCGGCCGCACCGCGACGGTGCCGTCGGAGATGGTCGGGCGCGGGAAATTGAGCGAAGGCAGCGCGCGCGCGAGCGCTGTCGCCAGTTCGGCGGTGCCGGTGGCCTCGAGCGCCTCGGGCGTGATGATGTCGATGGGCGCGGCCGACTCGGCGACGGTACGGTCGCTGACGCGGGTACCGGTGACGATGACGGTCTCGAGTTCCCTGTCGTCCTTGTCGCGAGCCGGGGCCTGCGCAAGCACGGCGGGGGCGGCGAGCGCCATTCCAATGGTGAGACTCAACAGTCGACGCCGCATGCCCGTGTCCCCTTGGTCGCCGCGATCGCGGCCTGTCCGGACTATCGCAGCACCGCCGGACAAGTCAATCGCCCGGAAGTGGGGCGGCTCGTGCGGCGGGTGCGTGGCATGCCTTCCAGACGCCGCGCGTCCGTGCGAACGGCGCGAGCCGGGCACACCGGCGGCGCCATCGGTGTCTGCGCCCGCGAAAACGCGCGCTCGCGATCCGCGAGCACGGCCGCGTCCGCCCGACGCGTGCGCAAGTGCTTCACGTGCCCGTCGCCGCGCGCGCGAGCGAGCCCCGTGATCGCGGGTAAGATCGCGCCCTCATGATCGGTTTTCGCAATTTCGCGCTACGCCGTGGCCAGCGCCTGCTCCTTTCCGAAGTCGACTGCGTGCTGCACGACGGCTGGCGCGTGGGTGTCGTTGGCCGCAACGGCAGCGGCAAGTCCAGCCTGTTCGCCGCGGTACGCGGCGAGATCGAGGCGGATCGGGGTGATGTGGACGTGCCCAACCGCCTGCGGATCGCCAGCGTTGCGCAGGAAACCCCGTCGTTGCCTGATCCGGCCATCGATTTCGTGCTGGGTGGCGATGTCGCCGTGCATGCGGCCATCCGCGCCGAAGCCGAAGCCATGGCGCGTGAGGACTGGGAGGCGGTCGCCCATGCGCATCACGATCTCGAGGAGCTCGGCGGCTACGACGCCGCGGCGCGCGCCGCCAAGCTGCTCTACGGGCTCGGCTTCGACACGTCCACGCACGCGCAACCGGTGGCGTCGTTTTCCGGCGGCTGGCGCGTGCGGCTCAACCTCGCGCGCGCGCTGATGACACCGAGCGACCTGCTGCTGCTCGACGAACCCACCAACCACCTCGATCTCGACGCGGTGCTGTGGCTCGAGCAATGGTTGCTGAAGTATCCGGGCACCCTGCTGCTGATCTCGCACGACCGCGAGTTCCTCGACAACGTCGCGACGCATACGCTGCACCTGCACGAAGGGCGCGCGAAGCTCTACACCGGCGACTACACCGCGTTCGAGCGGCAGCGTGCCGAACAGCTCCGGCAACAGCAGATCATGTTCGTGAAGGAGCAGGTCGAGCGCGAACACCTCGAGGCCTTCATCGCGCGTTTCCGGGCCAAGGCGTCGAAAGCGAAGCAGGCGCAGTCGCGCATGAAGCGCCTGGCCAAGCTTGCGGGCACCGAGGCGGTGCGGGCCGAGCGTTCGCTGCACATCGAGTTGCCGGTGCCGTTGCGGCTGCCGCATTCGCTGCTGCGCCTGCACCACGTCGATGCCGGATATCCCGCGGACGGCGAGGGCAAGCGCGATGTCACCATCCTGCGCGACGTCAGCTTTGGGCTCGAGGCCGGCGATCGCGTGGCGCTGCTCGGCGTCAACGGCGCGGGCAAGTCGACGCTGGTGAAATCACTGGTCGGCGAACTGCCGCTGCTGGCGGGCGAACGTGCGGCGCATCCGGATCTCGTCATCGGCTATTTCGCGCAGCACACGGTCGAGTCGCTGCGCGAAGGCGCGACACCGATTGACCATCTGCGCGACCTCGCGCCGAACGTGACGACGCAGTCACTGCGCGATTTCCTCGGCAAGTGGAATTTCGCTGGCGACCGTGCCTTCGAGGTGATCGACACGTTCTCGGGCGGCGAGCGCGCGCGCCTTGCGCTGGCGCTGATCGCGTGGCGACAACCCAACGTGCTGCTGCTCGACGAGCCCACCAACCACCTCGACCTCGACATGCGCGAGGCGCTGGCCGAGGCACTCAGCGACTTCGACGGCGCGATCGTGCTGGTGTCGCACGATCGCCACCTCATCGGGCTGGTGTGCGACACCTTCTGGCGCGTAGCCGACGGCGGCGTCGAGGCCTTCGACGGAGATCTCGACCAGTACGCGGCGTGGTTGCGCGCCCGCCCGGCCGGCGGCAACGCCACGGCCGTGGCACCGCCGCAGCTGCCGGTCGCGCCGGCGTCCGCGCCTGCAGCGACCGCTCGCGCGACCGCTGCAGGCAAGCGCGCCAAGGTCAATCCCCATCGCCTGGTGCGCCTTGAGTCGGACATTGCTGGCCTGACGACGCGGGTGGCCAAGCTGGACGAGGAGCTCGCCACGCCTGCTTTGTACGCGGACGGTGGCAAGCGCGCAGTCGAGCTGAGCGTGGCACGCGAGGCGCTGCAGGCTCAACTGGCGACGGCGGAATCCGAATTGCTCGAACTGTACGCGGCAGACCCCGCGTGACCCCCCGTTTTCGACCCCACGCGTGAGGACGCCCATGTAGCGCCGAGCTATGCTCGGCTGCCGGCTGCAAAGCTGCGCGAAGCGGAGCACAGCTCCGCTCTACAACTGCGGTGCGAATCCTTGATGCGCCCGCCTCGCGTCCCCATTGCCGCTTGTCGCGCTGTCCTTTTCCTGCTCCCAAGGTCCTCCCGATGCCGATTTACGCGTTCGCCTGCCAGGCCTGTGGCCATGCCTTCGACAGCCTGCAGAGGATGTCGGACCCCGACCCGGCGGAATGCCCGGAGTGCGGCGCGGCCCAGATCAAGCGCCAGCTGACCGCGCCGTCGTTCCGGCTGGCGGGATCCGGCTGGTACGAGACCGATTTCAAGAAGGACGGTGATCGCAAGCGCAACATCGCCGGCGACGGCGGCGAATCGAAAGCCGCGGACGCCGCGAGCTCGTCGAAAGACTCCAGTCCCGCGAAAGAATCAGCAGGCAAGAGTGAAGGTACGGGCAAGGCCGATTCGCCTGCCGTGCCCGCGAAGGGCAACGACGCGGGCAGTTCTTCGGGTAAAGCCACTGCCACGCCTGCAGCGCCAGCCTCCAAGCCGGCCGCGCCGACCACGTAGCTTTTGTAGAGCCGGACCTTTCGTTTCCCCGGTTCTTGTTCGCTTTTGCTGTTTGGAATCAGCGCCTTCCTTCTGAACTTCACCATCCAAACATCAACAGCGTTTCACTCGCCTGCGGCGAGCGAGTAACTTTTGTTTCGGCAAAAGTCACCAAAACCATAGCGCCCCGAACGTTC
>JBKJSW010000273.1:0-18026 GCA_046595765.1 Ahniellaceae bacterium | reverse complement strand
CAAACTGATCCGCTATGTCGACGAATCGCGCCTGCTGGTCGGAGCGATGGCTCGCAGCTGGCGCAAGATCTTTATTTTCCTGCTGGCGATCGTCACCTTGGTGATCGTGTTCGGCGCGGTGATGTTCCTGGTCGAAGGCCCGGCTAACGGATTCACCAGCATCCCGCAATCGATGTACTGGGCGGTGGTGACGGTTTCGACGGTCGGCTTCGGCGACACCGTGCCCGGCACCGCGCTCGGCAAGCTCATCACCTCGGTGTTGGTGCTGATTGGCTACGGAATCATCGCGGTGCCGACCGGCATCTACAGCGCTGAATTGGTCACGAGCCTGCGCCAGGACCGCGACCGCCGGCGTTGCGAAGGCTGCGGGCTGCTCGGGCACGAAACCGATGCCCTGCATTGTCGCGGCTGTGGTGTGCAGCTCGGGGCGTGGCCGTGAATGCCGCTCGCAAGCCGGATCTGACCTCGTGCCACGTGCAGGAAAGGTTCTGGAGCTCGGTGGCCTCGAGCGATGTCACTTTGATCGTGAGTGAGCCGCTGAAAACGGACGTCAGGCTGCACTTTCGACTGACCGGTTTGGGTCGATAGTCGCCGGTCGGACTGTCGCCGGTTGCGGGCAGTTCCGACGGCGAACCTGGTCAGCTCGTCTGGCGAAGCTGGTCAACGCTCCTGGCAAACCGTGGTCAGATCGTTGGCAATACGCACTCGGTAGCGCAATTCGGAATCTGGCGGCCGTTCCCGATTAGCTCGCCGGCCGAGTATCGGCTTCGGGTCGGTATTTGCCGGACAGGCTGTCGCCGTGGCTGACGCAATGGCGTCAGCACGTCTTGGCATCACGACGCGTCGGATCGAGTCGGGCGCGATCAGTCCGTTCCAGCGCCGTCCCGCCGGCGAAGTGCGACCGCTATGACGCGCGTAGAATCTTCCGGAAACACGTCCGAGGGGGTGCGCTCGTCAAGCGCTGCATCGGGTGCGAAAAGCCATAGCGCAGCGTCCCGGCCGCTACCGTCAGGATCGCGAGGGAGCGCCTGGATCAGCTCCCGCACGTTGGAGCGCGGCTGTTTCTCTGCATTGAACTGGAACGCCGGATATCGATACGCCATGCCGTCCCAGGCACCGAAGATCTTGCCGGCCTTGCGCGCTCGGGTGGTCACCGTCGTTGAGTTTGAATGACCCGGGTCGCGCCCGAGGCCGCGACCAACGGTGGCGCTGTCGAGAAAGCGCTCCGGATCTGCCAGCAGCGCCGACAAAATTTCCTCTGCCGCGGCAACCGCCGCTGGGGTCTGAGGCGGGGCTCGCTCAGGAGTGAGCGTTCTAGATTGGTCAAACGCTGACTTCACGAACGCTTCGTCAGTCGGCTTATCGGTACGGGATGCAATGGCCAAAGGAAGTCAGCTGCCTGGAAAGTTCGAGCCCAGTTGAGCACCGCAGGGGACCGAACTTGAATCCTTCAGTCCACGACGCGACCTGCTCCATTGCGTGAGTTCTATTAGTTCGGACGTCACGAGCACCTCACAGCGTCAGCGTTGCGAGCTCGGCTCAATACCATGCTGCAACACGTTGGCATCACCGCCAGATGCTGCTGTCGAAGGCAACGGCCTCACCTCTTCTGCCCTGATCGCAAGGCTACTGGGCTGCTCGCCAAACGTGCTGCAGTTCTACGTACGAACGCCGCTTGATCGCGCATCACGAACAGGCCATGAACAGAGGACTTTCGCTGGCGCGGGCCGCATCTGGCGCTGAGTTTAACCAGCCTCCCCTTGGATTCCAGCTCGTTGGCCAGACGTCTGGGCGAGACTTTGAACTTGTGGGCAAAGTGCCTCATCGGAACATGGCGCTTCAGGAATGTCGCCAAAGCTCCACGGGCGACTGGGGTAATCCCCTTTCCCTTCCGTCGATCACGGCGGCTTCCCAGCTTGAAGAAGACCGCCCTCGCTTCGTAGAAGCCGAGTTGGAACGTGGCCTTTGCAGTTAACAAATTCAGCCGATCTTCGGGCGCATCGGCTTTCTTCGGGTGATCTTGCAGTGCAGACTTTGCGATCCAAATATCCTTGATGCTGCGCACTTCGGCGCCATAGCATTTGATCTGGCCTGCATAGATTCCTCTGAGCACCCGAACTTTCGTAGCGATTGACGTAGTGCTCGAGAACGCCTGCCCCAGACTCACGCAATCTGTCTTCGGACTTGGAGACTCAGCCTTAGCGCACAACGTACGGATGTAGGCGTCTAGGTCTTCTCTTGCCAGACAACTTTCCCACTCGCTTTTGACATTTCTCGGGATGTCACCACCAGCCCGCAGCACCTTGAACACCGCATGAGGGATACCGAGATACGTTGCAGCCTCGCGAGTATTCACGGATGGAAAAGCTGAGAACCTGAGACTCTCAAGTGCCTCCATGTCGATGGTCCACAGCGGTCGGTTCGGGTTGGAGTTCCTGCGATGCGCTGGGATACGCCCTCGCTTCAACCAGCGCAAAACCGTGTAGTTCTTCCAGCCGAGAAACTTAGCTGCGTCGCGGAACTGTCCATACTTTGCGGGCGGCAATTCCAACTTGAGCAGCTCCTGCTGCCGTATCTGGACCGGACCTTCGTCCCAGTTGCGCATTGCATAGCGCAGCGCAACATGAAGCATGAAGATCGTCTGCTCACGCTTTTCGCCGAAGTTCTTGTGTAGACGCGTGAATAGCCAGCTGAAGCAGTGTTGAAAGCTCTGAAATCGCTTGCCGGAACGGTTGCTTGCCAAGTGCCACGTTCTACAGAACGCTTCGAAATTGTACGGCCATCTTGAGAACACCTGAGCAACGCGTGGAAGAGCATCCACGACGTCAGCAGTCGGCAGAGGCCAAGCGCTCCTGCCGTCCAGCTGTAGCAACATCCGAGCGATGGTCACGACGACCCGGAGCAGTAGTTCAAGATCCATGCGCAAGAGCTCATCTACTGGCATTCCCAGCTGGAACGCATGCAACACGTTTTCCCTATTGCCGGATGCGCTCGCATCTACCAGCTCGCATATCGCCAGCAGTTCCGCGGACGCCATTTCGCACCGCATCGTGCGAAAGGCAGCCCCGCATCTGCAAGTTGCCAAGCCGGCTCTGGCGTGCCGAATTCTTGTGCCGCATGCGGCACAGTGCTTGAGCATCATGCAACCGTGCAACGGGCACGCCACATATGCTTTCAGATCCCACTTCGCCGGAACGTATCCGAGCTCTTCAACGCACTGGACACAAACGCGGGCCTTCGACAGGCCCAGGTGACGAAAATGCACTTGATGACCTAGCAGCTGACCGCCCTCCCGCGTCGTGCGGCCCGGCAAGCGGTAGCCGAAGTCAGCTGGGAGCGGACACTTGTCTCCAAGGATGTGCTGGAGCCGCGAGTATTCCCAGCCTGAGCTGATCACGTAGGAATCCGATCCGTGCAGAAGCTCAATGAGTGTGCTCGGGCTGCCATATCCATTCGCCTCAGCGAGTCTCGTCAGGTAAGCGCGCGGAGATTCATCCGGGTGTGGCCGGGGCGTCCGCATCAGGAGGGGCCGGTTCACAGCCCGACGCTCGCCAACCGTCCGCCACGATGGCCGCGCCGACGAGCAGGTCGGGGCGGCGGCTGATTGATTGCCGCTGCTCGATCCAGGCGCTCGGTCGTCGCCTCGAGAGGAACCTTGGCGAAAGGATCCTCCTGCTTCTCCGCGTGGTGCAGACAGGTCCGCCAGGCCTTCGAAAGCGTGTCCAGGGTGATCACCTTCTTGCGGCTTCTAAGACACAGGTCAACCGCACCCACGAGAATCTTCATGACGAAATCGGTGATGCCGCCGGTCGCCAGGAAAAAACGCAATCCCATCTCCTCGCTAGCGAGCTCCGGCTTGTCAAAGTCTTTCAAGCTGCCGGCGAATCCGCGAAGCAGGCCTCTGAACTCGGCCTTTGACTTATCTTTCCTCCAGTCAAATCGACTAAGGGTGACCGTCCGCATGTGACGGCGCTTGAGCTGCTCGTTGGAGCGCACCACCTGCTCGGAGTCCGCCAAGCCAGCGCATGCAACTGCCATCGGATAGGAGGAGAGAATCTCTTTCAGCGCTTCCGACGCATCAAACAGGATCCGCTCCGACTCTCGATCCACGAAGTGATGGAGTTCATCCAGCAGCAGGACAAGCACTCCCTGGGCTCGAAGCATCTTAAGCAGCCTGTTCTTCTTCTGTGGTCTTGTCCCTCGTGAGGGCTGCGGATCGCCCATTGCGACCAAAAACTCCTCCATCAGCGAAATGGCGGTCGGCGACGTTGGAACCGCGACCCTCAATGCAGGACGAACCCACCCCTCAGGCGTTCTTACAGCCTGGAAGCCCTTTGCAAACATGGTCAACATTGTGGTCTTGCCCATTCCCGACTCGCCAATGGTCAGCAGGCACATTCCCCCAACGGGGCCCGCGATTCTCATGAGCATCGTGAATGCTTCCAGCGCCTGAACGCATGCGCCGGTTCTAACAAATGTTTCGGCGACCAGTGCTAGCGCTTTCGCATCGGCGACACTGGCGTTCACTGTGCGGTCCTCTCTAGCCGCTCAACCTCGAAGTCGGGGACTTCATCCTCGATGTCGTCGCAGTCAGCCTCTGCTGGCTCAGGGACAGCGCGAGTGCGTTGCTGCGCGTTGGGCGGTGCCGCGTCGTTGTCGTCGCACGTCTTGCTGCTGTCCTTCTCCATCATCCGGGCACGAGCCTTCTTGCGTCCCTGCTTCACTGCACCTGCTTCGTCCTCAATCTCCTCCTCTATCATGTTCCGCGCTTCAGCCAAACTGAGTTCGAGACCCTCGTCGATGCACGCTTTTTGCATCTTCTTGCACTTGGTGTGCTGCCAGCGAGTTAGGCCGCAGGCGTAGTCCTGGTCAAGACAAGGGACCTTTACCCAGACGTCGTAGCCCGGAACTCCGACGTAGATAAACCCGACGTCTTCGTCGCTAACGCGAATGGACAGCTTCAGTCGGGCGCCAAGTTTCTCTCGCACGACCTTCATGTCTAGGCTGTTGTAGACAAGACAGTCGTACTCAACGCCTGCATGATCAAGCAGCCTATCGTCGAGTTGCCTCAGGAACAGGCGCTCCAGCAGCGTCGTTTTTGTGGGCATGAACGGTGTGAAGGTGCCTTCGGATGCCTTGCACATGTCGTACGGGGACTTGTTCTTGAGGATCGCCTGCCGTTCCCGCATGTATACGTCGACCAACCACTTGACGATCAGCCGACCGAACGTCGACCGGCGAACAAGCATGTCCTTGCGTGGATCAAAATCGGTTTTGGCCGAGATGTTTTCCATCGTGGCGCCGGGCAGGTTCTGCAACAACGCTTGATCCTGTTGCCTGAAATACCGCTCGATGTTCGGCTTCTGCCACGGTGCGGCTCTGGCGCAGAACTCGACTTTTTGGACGCCGCATTCCGAAGCCGCTTGCCTGATTGCTGACGCGTGCTCTTCCATTCCGTTGTCGATTACCCAAGTCTCGGCGACACCCCAGCATGGCCAGTCACTCTTGACGCTCGGGTAGGCGCTCAGGAATCCACCTTTCGGTGACATCGCAAGCCGGAGGCATCGGGCGAGAGATACGACGCTCGGATTTTCCCAACCCCAGTAGAAGCCTGGTACGGCGCGTGTGTGTGCATCCTTCGCAGCCGTTACGAATGCTCTGCCAAGCGGAGTGAAGTCTTCGTCCAGCAGAATGATCGCGAGGACGGTATGGTCTATCTCCACCCGCTCCAATGGACGCGACGTGCGCACGCCTCCGAGACTCGTCCGCATCATCCGCATCGCGACGTCGGCTCCGTAACGACGCGCAAGTACCTCGGCGGCATCCACCTCCTTGACCACGGAGACGAATGCCCTCCTCTTCGGAATCGGAAGTCGCTGCGACTCTGGGCGTGTTTTGTTAATCAGCTTGATCTTGTCGCCGGCTATCTGCACCGCCTTCTTCAACGAAATGCGGGGGGTTTTGCGCAGGTACTTCAAGTCTCGGACTTCACGCATGACTACCAGCACGTCGCCGTGGTAACGCGGCCCATGGCGGCCTTTCCGGTCGTCCCTATCTCGAAGCGCTGCTACTGGATCCGACTTGCCAGAGGCCCGGCTGCGCCAGCCCATTACGGTCGAGACACCAGGTCGAACCACTGGCCACCCAAGCCTCTTCCAAGCCTTGTCTATCGCGATTTTGACGTCACTTCCTGTCACGCCTTTCAAGGCTTGGACGTAGACAAGTCGATGCGACGCCTCGTCACCATCCGTGTCGCCATCTGCCTCCACCTTGGTGCCCAAAGAGGCTGCGGTCGACAGCTTGTCTAGCAAGTTATCTGCTTCGCGACAGTCGCTAACGTCTCCATCGCTCAGGAATTGAAGTTCGCCCATTTCGAAGGCGAGCCAGAATGCAGACTCTGACTGCTTGTCCATGAGGCCAGTGCCGAGCTCAGTGCAGTGCCACTGCCCGTCTGGCATGCGCCCATCCATGCGGATGATCCGACCATTCCATTTGACTAGCTGCTTTTCTCTAAGAGCTCCCAGACCCATGGCAATCCCCGGAGTGTTGAGGGCAGTCGCACAAGTGAATCGAGCGAAATGCGATCGCGAACATCGGCAACTAGGTGCCCGCGGTAGAGCAACGACCAGAGCGCCGCATGACGGCTATCGGGCGGCAAGCCTCGTAAGGCCGCATGAGCTGAGAGAGACACGTCCCTAGAAAAGGCCTGCGCCAAGGAGCGGCTCCAGTCGGGAAGCCCGTCCAGCAATTTGGCATGTCTGCGCATCGCGATCGCGTTCTCGTAGAAGCCATCGGGGTGGAGCTGACTCGTTGTTACGAGTCGATAGCCGAACCCAGATGGCACCAGCAACTCGCGAAGCCTGTCCGTACGTCGTCGAATCAGCAGGTCTTTTGCTTCGTCGTCGCGCTTGCACTCCCAGAATTCGCGCAAGTCATTGGACACCACCAGAGCGTCCGGAAAGTGTGTGACGACTTCGCCGCGCCACTCGAAATCGAAACGCGCCGGCTGCTCTTGAAAAGCGACCCCGGCACATGCATCGAGCAGCACGGCTGCCGTCGCTTCCTCTGCCGATTCACCATGCGCCTCCCGGTCGCCACCGCGGAAGCAGGGAACGCAGTACCGGCGGCGCGCGCCCGACCGCGTGATTATTTTTCTGGCTCTGCCATGCACAGTTTGCGGCCAGATGATTTTGAGGCCAGGCATGACGAGTTCGCGCTCATCGGCGCTTCTTCCGATGGAGCGAAAGGGTGAATTAGGGGGAGTCGGAGGCTTTCGGTCAAAGAGACCGGGGTCGAGCGCGGATGTGTAACTGCTAAACGTCACGGCCCGCGAAAATGTCGACACAAGTGAACATAAGTCACCCTCCGTCGACGCCGAAGTTGCGCTTACGAAAGTTGCATGTCAAGCGCGTGTTGGTGGAACAAATGTTCCACGAACATGGTTATGACGCGCTCGGGCGGCTGCCATTTGCGTCGTGGAATTTGCCGGCGGAAGCGTTGGGCGACATGCCCTCGCAAACCCGCATTGGTGTTGGGTATTCGGCCACTCGGAAGCACATGTTTGATGCGGCGACCAAGCGCCAGGCCTCGAGCAACGGTGGCGTCCTCTTGTCGCTCGCAAGATACGCCTACGATGCGCTCGGCAATGTATCGAGCAGATTAGGCGGCCCCTGCGACATCGAGCACCGTCTCACGTGTGCGTCTGAAGGCTGGTGGCGCCGTACCTAACGTTGCTCAGGTGGCGCGGCTCTAGCCAGACGTTGCAACTGCGGGTAGTCCAGAGCAGTCGTGGACATGTCCGGCAGGGGTGCAAACAAGGCCCGCATGGCCTCGAATCTGGAACTTTGAACTGGATGACGCGGTGCAATTCGCCAAAGACTAGTGACAGTCCACAGCGAAATATCTTGCTCAAACGTTATGCATTGCACCCGAAAGAACACGGCATCTACGGGCGCGCGATGTTCCGCGTTTCGCAATGCGCGTGCAACGTCGGAACCAGCGTCGGAAAGCATTCCCGCGAGCTCCACGTCTACTCGGAGAGTGGCGTCCGCACGCGACAGTCCGCTCATGACGCCAAACGAGGCGTTTAGTAATCGCGTAACGTCCAAGGCAATCACAAGATACCCATCAATGCCGGTTTCAAGATGTCGTCGAAACTGCGAGTAAGCGTCTTCAACTCGTCCGCGAAGCGCGCTGATAGAAGTTGGTCGTTTGCATTCAATGAATATGCTGTCAGTTCCGAGGATCGCCGACACGTCCGAGGGCATCTCAAGAGATACCTCCGCACCGGAGCGATGAAAAAGCGAAGCGGTGACCAGCTCGAAGGCAGTTGTCCGTGTCGGATCATGGATACGGGCATCCGCATAGCTCGAAGTGCCCGACGCGATCTGCTCCAGCTTGTCCCTGTGATTTGCTACGACGCTTAGCGGGAGTCGAGATATGTCCGCTAGATCCGAACTCTCACAGAGCGCTGTCAATAGCGCGTCTAGTGCGGGGCTCGAGGCAGAGCTGCCGACAACTGTTGCCTGAGCCGCGGCCTCCAACGTGGATCGGTATCCTGCAAATCGACGGCTGTTTGTCACCCCTGCTGCTTCAAACCACTCAATCGCGCTTTCGAGCTGGCGTAGGGCTTCTGAGATCGTCTGATTCGCCATGGTCGTTCGATTCCGAGATGCGTTCGGCAGATCGCCAGTACCGGGGCGGCTACTGATCGGGTCTGTGGGTATTACCCGATTTTGCCGCATAAGCGACGCAGCGACGCCGCCGTGTCGGGGCGGCGCATCGCCGTCGCACGGTGCATGGGTAACTCCATCCTAAGGATGTTGTCGCCTTTTGCGCGGTTCGCTCGGAAGCTTTCGAGGTACGTGGCTACCTGGTCTAGCTCAATAAAAAAGGGCCCCGCAGGGCCCTTCAGATGCGACAAAAGGAGATGATTGGGCGTCGCCGTCATTGCCCTCGAGCCTCCCGCTTGTAGCTTTTCTAGTCCGACCTTGCAGCTACTCTTTGGAAGTTTGCGGGAATTCCTCCCCGCGCATAGATCGTTGGGTAAGGGTCGTCTGTTTCTGGACTTATAGGCTACGTTTCTGGCCTTTTACGTGCCCGGACAGTGGTGTACAGCGCGCGCAGTCAGTCGACCGCTAGCCGCACTTCGAATAGCCGCAGGAAAGACACGTCGCACACCCGTCCATGAAGATGACGGCGGTGATGTGGCACTTGTTGCAGAGGGTCGCGCCCGGGGGGAAGTCACCCGAATCGGACGCAGAGTCGGAAGCGTGCTCGGACTCCACAACGGCTGCCGGTGCCTGTCCGGAAGCGCGGCGCGCGGCGCCACCGTCCGACCCGGCCCGATTGCGCGGTGATCCACCTTGACTCAATTCAGAGTTTTTTTTTGCGCGTGCCTCGTAGGCGGAGCGCTTTTCGGCGATGAGTCGCCGCTGGTCGTCGTTCAATTCAGGGTCGTGGATGAGCCCGATCGACTTCATGTGCTGTTCGATGACCGCGCCAATCTCCGCCACGATTGATGGCATGTAAACCCCACCGGCCTTGAAGTAGCCACCACGCGGGTCGAACACGGCCTTGAGTTCCTCGACCAGGAACGTCACGTCGCCGCCCTTGCGGAACACCGCAGACATGATGCGGGTGAGGGCCACGATCCACTGGAAGTGGTCCATGTTCTTCGAGTTGATGAAAATCTCGAACGGTCGGCGCAATTCGTATTCGGTGCCGGCATTGAGCACGACATCGTTGATCGTGACGTACAGCGCGTGTTCGAACAGCGGCGACTTCACCTTGTAGGTCGCGCCCACGAGCGTGTCTGGCCGCTCGAGCGCCTCGCTCATCTGGATGACCTCCGCCAGCGCGGATGCCACCGGCAATGCCGTGGGCACTGCCGGCGTCGCCGGAGCGCTCGCGTCGCCTGGCTTCTGCACGGAGTAGTTCTTGATCTTGCGGTCGATCCTGATAGCCATCGCTACATTCCAGCCCGTGTTGCCTGCCTGATGAGATAAAACCGCGCCGGCCCTTTCCAAGGCCGGCGCGAGCTGTCGCACTGCGTTGCCAGCTGCTCAGTTCTTCTTGGCTGCCTTGGTGCGGGCGCCCTTCTTCGCGGCGGCCGAACGTGCGGTCTTCTTCACGGCCTTGGTGCGCGCGCCTTTCTTCGCGGCGACCTTGCGTACCGCCGTCTTCTTGGCGATGGTCGCCTTGCGCTTGGCGTTTGCAACCACCTTCTTGACGGTCTTCTTCGCCACGCCGACCTTGCGCGTCACCTTGCCCTTGGTGGCCGAGACTTTCTTCGCCGCCGACTTCTTGGCGACCGTCACCTTGCGCTTGACGTTGGACTTGGTCGTCTTGGCGCTCTTCTTGGCCGCGGTGGCCTTGCGCTTGACGTTGGCCACGGCCTTGCCGGCCGCCTTCTTGGCGACGCCCGCCTGCTTGGCGACCGCCTTGCCCACGGAGGTCGCACCCTTCTTGATTGCGCCTGCGGCACTCGACGCACCCGAGGCAATCGCGCTGCCCACGTCCTGCGCCTTGTGCACGACCACGTCGGCCGCATGGCCGATCGAGGCGATCACGCCGGTATCGCTCTTCTTTCTACGAGTTGCCATTACTTGTCTCCGGAGTTGGATGATGCTGCTTGTTTGCCGTTTGGCTGGGGTTTGGACGGTGTCCGGACCGAGAAAGCGCTTCCTCAGAACTTGCCGTAGTAACCCTCTTTAAGTGCATCGAAGAGATTGGCGGCGGTATGCATCTCACCGTCGTATTCGATCTCCTCGTTGCCCCGTGCCTCGACCACAGTGCCATCTTCCAGCTCGAAACGATAGACGGTGTTCTCGAGGTCGGTTTCCTTGACCAGCACACCCTGGAAGGCGGCCGGGTTGAAGCGGAACGTGGTGCAGCCCTTGAGGCCCTGGGCGTGCGCGTACGTGTAGATGTCCTTGAAGTCCGCGAACGGGAAATCGGTGGGCACGTTGGCGGTTTTCGAGATGGAGGAATCGATCCACTTCTGCGCCGCCGCCTGGATATCGACATGCGCCTTCGGGGAGACGTCGTCCGCGCTGTTGAAGTAATCCGGCAGCTTGAGCGCCGCGTCGTCCGTGTGTGGCAGCGCCCGCGGATTGACGAGAGTGCGATAGGCCAGCAGCTCGTAGCTCAACACCTCGACCTTTTCCTTCGACTTCTTGTTCTCGCGGATGATGTTGCGCGAGTACTGGTGCGCGAACGAGGGTTCGATGCCGTTCGAGGCGTTGTTGGCGAGGCTGAGCGAGATCGTGCCGGTCGGCGCGATCGAGGTGTGGTGCGTGAAGCGCACCCCATGCACCGCGATTTCGTCGACGAGATCCGGGGCGACCGCTGCCACCCGCTGCATGTAGCGCGAGTAGCGCGAGTGCAGGATTCGGCCCTTGATGCCATCGCCGAGCTTGAAACCGTCCGAGGCCATCTCAGGCCGCAGCCGGAGCATCTCGGCGGTCACCTTGAACTCCTCGTCCATGATCGGTGCCGGTCCTTTTTCCTTCGCGAGTTCCACCCCCTCGCGCCAGCCGGCGATTGCCATTTCGCGCGAGACCTCCTCGGTGAACTTGAGCGATTCGGGCGACCCGTACGGCATGCGCAGCATGGTCAGGGTCGAGCCCAGCCCGAGATAGCCCATGCCGTGGCGGCGCTTGCGCAGGATCTCGGCGCGCTGCTGCTCGAGCGGCAGGCCGTTGACCTCCACCACGTTGTCCAGCATGCGCGTAAACACCATGACCACTTCGCGGTATTCGTCCCAGTCGAAGTGGGCGCGCGAGGTAAAGGCATCGCGGACGAAGTTGGTGAGGTTTATCGAGCCGAGCAGGCAGGCACCGTACGGTGGCAGCGGCTGCTCGCCGCAGGGATTGGTGGCGCGGATGTTCTCGCACCACCAGTTGTTGTTCTGCTCGTTGACGCGGTCGATCAGGATGAAGCCCGGCTCCGCGAAGTCGTACGTCGAGGACATGATCATTTCCCACAGTCCGCGCGCGCGGATGTGGCCGTAGATCTTGCAGGCGACCAGCCCGTCCTCGCGCGAGACGTAGCCTTCCTTGATCGGCCATTCGCGCCAGATGACCATGTCCGCATCGACCAGATCGACTTCGTGCTGCTCCTTGATGTGCACAGGGAATACCAGCGGCCAGTCGGCATCGGTCGCGACCGCCTGCATGAAGGCGTCGGTGATGAGCAGGCTCAGGTTGAACTGGCGCAGGCGACCGTCCTCGCGCTTGGCGCGGATGAATTCCTTGACGTCGGGATGCGAGACGTCGAACGTGCCCATCTGCGCGCCGCGGCGGCCACCGGCGCTGGACACGGTGAAGCACATCTTGTCGTAGATATCCATGAAGGACATCGGGCCCGAGGTGTACGCGCCGGCACCGGCGACGAACGCGCCGCGCGGACGCAGCGTGCTGAACTCATAGCCGATCCCGCAGCCGGCCTTGAGGGTCAGTCCTGCCTCGTGCACGCGCTCCAGAATCCCGTCCATCGAATCGGGTATGGCACCTGACACCGTGCAGTTGATGGTGCTGGTGGCGGGCTTGTGCGCCAGGGCACCGGCGTTCGAGGTGATGCGGCCGGCCGGGATCGCGCCGCGGCGGAGTGCCCACAGGAACCGGTCGAACCACTTGCTGCGGAGTTCCGGCGTGGCTTCGGCGTCGGCCAGCGCACGTGCGATGCGTTTGTAGCTGTCGTCGATGGACGCGTCGACGGGCTCTCCGGTCTTGGTCTTCAGGCGGTATTTCTTGTCCCAAATGTCATACGAGGCAGGCTGCAGCGGAATTTCCGTCACCGTCCGAACTGCTTCCAGGCGCACCGTGTTCGTCACTGCTCTCTCCCCTGTGGCCGCCCTTGACTGCTGGCGGCATTCTTGTTGTGTGTTCGTTTGCCCGGGCCCGACGCCGGCAAGCCACCCGAAGCCGTCCCCCGATTCCCGCGTCCCGCCTCGCGATTGCCCGCCAAAACCCAATCCTTGGGGGTCCGTGACGGCCTTGGACCCAACATGTTGTGGCGGAGGCGTACCGTACGCGCTCGGAAGCGGGTCGTCAATCTTGCATTGCATCAAGCAATTGGGAACGCTTTCTCGGTTGGAGTTGAAGTGTGTCCACGAAATCTCCACACGCCGGTGCGGGGCGCGCCTGCCGGATGGCGCCGGGATGCAAACCCCAAACTTTTATCGACCGGAAAAGGCGTCCGGGTAGTTCCGGCCCGCCAGCCGGCTGCCTGGACGTGAGGCGAGTGACCGTTGAAACTTCGTCCGCATCGTCAGGGTCTATCGCGATTCGCGAGTGCCCGCATCGTTCCCGACCCTGGGGGCGGAAGCCCTCTCCCGCGCCAACCGTTCCAGGACCCTTTCGTATGTGCCTTCCCCTTGCCCGCTTGAATTGCCTGGCATTGTTGCTGGGCCTGGTTGTCCACGACGCGAGCGCCGCGTTGCCGCAGGTCGCCGAAGGCCAGGCCATGCCCACGCTCGCGCCGATGATCGAACGGGTCACCCCCGCGGTCGTCAACGTGAACTCCAAGACGCGCGTGCGGGTCGCGAACCCATTCGCGAACGACCCCTACTACCGTCATTTCTTCGGCATCCCCGACGCGCCCCAGGAGCGCATGCAGCAGTCACTCGGCTCCGGCGTCGTGGTCGATGCCGCGCGCGGATACGTCCTCACCAACAACCACGTCATCGAGGGCGCCGACGAAATCTCGGTGACTCTCGCCGACGGACGCACGCTTGCGGCAACCAAGGTTGGCGCGGATGCGGCCACCGACGTCGCCGTCATCCGGGTCGCAGCCGAAGCCCTGACCGCCGTGCCTCTCGCGCGTTCGCGGGACCTGCGGGTCGGCGATTTCGTGGTGGCGGTCGGCAATCCCTTCGGATTGGGCCAGACAGTGACGTCGGGCATCGTGTCGGCGCTCGGACGCGCGGGCCTTTCCGGCGTCGGCGTGCAGAACTTCATCCAGACCGACGCGGCGATCAACATGGGCAACTCCGGGGGCGCCCTGGTCAACCTGCGCGGCGAACTCATCGGCATCAACACCCTGATCTTCTCGCCGTCGGGGGGCAATGTCGGAATCGGCTTCGCGATCCCGAGTGACCTTGCGTCGAACGTCATGCAGCAGCTGATCGCGGGCGGCCAGGTGCGCCGCGGTTCGCTGGGCGTCGACACGCAGGATGTCGACGACGCCCTCGCCGCTGCCATCGGCGTCAAGAGCGGTCGCGGCGCGGTGGTCACGCGCATCAACCACGACTCGCCCGCGGAGCAGGCAGGCGTACGCGTGGGCGACGCGATCGTCAGCATCAACGGCAGCAAGGTCAGCGGTACGCGTGATCTCGCGAACCAGGAGGCACTGTTGCCGGTCGGTTCGAAAATTGCGCTGGGCATCGTGCGCAAGGGCCAGCCACTGGTGGCTGCAACGGTATTGAATGCCGATCCGCGCGAGCGAGTGGATGGCGACGCGCTCGACCCCCGTGTCAACGGCGCCACGTTCATCGATTTGCCGGCCGAATATTCCGAGCAAGGCATCGTCGGCGTCCAGGTCGCACGCGTCGCCAACGGCAGCCGCGCGGCGCAGAACGGTTTGCGCATCAACGACATCGTGTTGACGGTGAACGGCGCGGCCGTGGCCAACGTCGCCGCGTTCAATCGGCAGCTGACAGTGAAACCGCGCCAGCTGGTGCTCGGTGTCGCGCGCGGCCGGCGCGCGGGTGAACTCGTGTTTAATTAGCGCCTTTGGGTTCCGCCTCAAACGCTTTGAGCTTCCCCGGTGATGGCGTAAAATTCTGTTAAATCACTCGCGATATTTCAGACAACGCTATGATTTATACACGTTTTATAGCTGCCAGACTGCGACCATGGCGGGCCTGGTGCAGCTGCAACAGCGACCACGTCAGCGCACGTGCTTTCGGAGCTAAAGGCAATACCGCATGCGGCCTGTTGGCGAACGCAGCGAAGCAGTCATTTCGTTGATCAAGGCCGTCAGCCTCGACCTCGACGACACGCTGTGGCCGATTGAACCCTGCATCGTCCGTGCGGAGGCTGCACTGGATGCGTGGTTTCGAGAGCATTGCCCGGTTGTCGCGGAACGCTTTTCACCCTTGGCGATGCGCGCCGAGCGTGATCGGGTATGGCAGGAAAACCCGCACCTCACGCACGACCTGTCGGCGCTCCGACGCATGTCGCTCCTGCGCGTGTTCGCGCAATTCGACTTGGGCGCGGACTTGGTCGATCGCGCGATGACCGCTTTCAGCGCAGCCCGCAACCAGGTCGACTTCTATCCGGATTCCCTCGCGGTCCTGGAGCTACTGGCGGCACGCTATCCGGTCGCGAGCCTCACCAATGGCAACGCAGACCTCGACGCGATCGGGATCGGCCAGCATTTCCGGGCACGGATCTATTCGCGCGACGCGGGCTGCGCGAAGCCCGATCGTCGCATCTTCGAACGTACCGCGGCCGCGCTCGGCATCGAGCTTGAGGAACTGCTGCACGTCGGCGACGACCCTTGGATGGACGTTGCAGGTGCGCGTGCCGCGGGCTGCGCGGCGGTGTGGCTCGACCGTGGCACCATCGACTGGCCAAGCGAACTTGCCGCGCCTACCCATCGCATCCACTCGCTCGATGCGCTGCCCGCGTTGCTGGCAGACTGGCGCTGATCCTTTGGCGGGAATTCCGATGACTGCGTACCTCACCGAAGCGGACCTGGGCTCAATCCCCATCACGGGGTTGCGCGCGGTCGACTTGCCGGCGTGGCGTAGCGCCTGCGATCCCTCCACCCAGGCTTGGCTCGCCGCGAGTGCGTTCGAGGCGGCGCCGTGCAGCGTCTGCGTGCTGCCCTCGCGGCAGGGAGGTATCACACGCGTGCTGGTGGGCGTGGCGCCCGGCGAGTCGATCGGCGCACTCGCAGGCCTGGCCTATTTGTTGCCGCCGGGCAAATATCACGTCGAGTCGCTGCCGGAAGACTGCGATCCCTATCTCGCTGCGCTTGGCTTCGGACTCGGCGCCTATCGTTTCACCCGCTACAAGTCGCTGGTGCGCTCTCCCGCGCGACTGCGGCCTTCTCCTGGTGTCGACCTCGAGCGACTGGAGCGCGAACTGGCCGCCAGCTGCTGGGTGCGCGACCTCGTCAATACGCCGACCGAGGACATGGGTCCCCAACACCTCGAACAGGCGGCGCGTGACCTCGCGACCGCGCATTCCGCCGAGTTCACGAGCGTGGTGGGCGATGAACTGCTCTCCTCCAATTTTCCCTCGATCCATGCGGTGGGCCGCGCATCGCATCGCGCACCGCGCCTGCTTGAACTCAACTGGGGTGATGCGGCGCACCCGCGTGTTGCCATCGTCGGCAAGGGCGTGTGTTTTGACACCGGCGGTCTCGACCTCAAGTCCGCCGAGGGCATGCGCTGGATGAAGAAGGACATGGGCGGCGCCGCGCACGCGCTCGCCTTGACCCGACTCGTTCTCGAGGCGAAGTTGCCCGTGCGCGTGCAGATGCTGATACCCGCGGTCGAGAATGCGGTGGCCGGCAACGCCTACCGGCCGGGCGAAGTGCTCGCCACGCGCGCGGGAATTTCGGTGGAGATCGACAACACGGACGCCGAAGGCCGAGTGGTTCTCGCCGACGCGCTGACCTATGCCGCCGAACAGTCGCCCGAACTCATCATCGATTTTGCAACGCTCACCGGGGCGGCGCGCATCGCTCTTGGGCCAGATCTGCCGGCGCTATTCACCAATCGGGTGCATTTGGCAGCAGCCTTGACCGCTTTGGGTGCGCGATGGGCCGATCCGCTGTGGCCGATGCCGCTCTGGTCCGGTTATCGCTCGATGCTCGATTCGCATGTGGCGGACATGGCCAACGGCTCCGCCAGCAAGCACGCCGGCGCCATCGTCGCCGCCCTGTACCTGTCGCGCTTCGTGCCGGAACGCATCGACTGGTGCCATGTCGATGTCTACAGCTGGAATGACGTCGATCGTCCCGGGCGGCCGCGCGGCGGCGAGGCACAAACGCTGCGTGCGACTTTCGCCTTGCTTGAGGAGCGCTTCAACCCTCGATAGAGGCGTGTCGCGGCGCTCAGGCCAACCCCCCAGCCAAGCAAGCTCGGCTCTAGAGAAGCGCATTCGCGCTTGCCGTGGTAGGACAAAACGGTTATAAAGCGCGGCTCGCCGACGCTTGCGTCCGACCCTGCTGCGCGCTGCCGGGTCGCGAGGGCGATACCCCTGATTGCATTTCCAGCGCGCACGGCCCGACGTTTCCAGCGTCCCGCCGAGGAGCCGACTCCGCCCAGGCCATGGGCGGTCAGACCCGATACGAAGAGGTGATCCATGGCGCGTACGTGCCAAGTTTCCGGAAAACGCACCACGAGCGGCAACAACGTCTCGCACGCGAACAACAGGACCAAGCGCCGCTGGCAGGTGAACCTGCATGAGCGCCGCTTCTGGGTGGCCAGCGAAAAGCGCTGGGTGAAGCTCCGCGTATCGGCGCATGCGCTGCGTACCATCGACAAGAACGGCATCGATGCCGTGCTCGCCGACCTGCGCAAGCGCGGCGAAAAAGTCTGAGGAGGACGACGACATGGCATCCAAACGCGACAAGATCCGTCTCATCTCGACCGCCGGCACTGGTCACTTTTACACGACCGACAAGAACAAGAAGTCGACGCCGGACAAGATGCTGATCAAGAAGTACGACCCGGTCGTGCGCAAACACGTCGACTACAAGGAAGGCAAAATCAAGTAGGTGCCGCGACGCATCAGCTTGCGACAGCCGACCCCGTAGCCCGAAAGCCCGCCCTCAAGGCGGGCTTTTTGATGCGCTATGGATTGCGGTTGAGGAGGGCGTCGATGACAGAGGGATCGGCGAGGGTTGAGGTGTCGCCGAGCGACTCCGGGGCGAGTGGCTCGTCGCCGGCCTCGGCGATCTTGCGCAGGATGCGGCGCATGATCTTGCCCGAGCGGGTCTTTGGCAAGCTGGGCGCCCACTGCAGGTAGTCGGGTGTGGCGATCGGGCCGATTTCCTTGCGAACCCAG
>JBKJSW010000165.1:0-3188 GCA_046595765.1 Ahniellaceae bacterium | reverse complement strand
CGCGGCGACTACCGTCGCTTTTACATGCACAAGACCGGACACTGGCTCGGGCTTGACGTGCATGACGTCGGCGACTACCGGATAGATGGCGAATTCCGCCAGCTCGAACCCGGCATGGTGCTCACCATCGAGCCGGGTCTCTACATCGCGCCCGACATGCAGGGAGTCGCCGCACGCTGGCGTGGGCTCGGCATCCGCATCGAGGACGACGTGGTGGTGACGCGCAACGGGCCCGACGTCCTCAGCCGCGACGCGCCGAAAGCGGTCGACGAGATCGAGCGACTGCTCGCGGCCTGATCACCCGTCGCGCGTCAGGCAGCAAGGGACGCGAATGCGTCCCGCGTGAGGTTCTCCGGCGCGCCGTCGGTTACCGCCACGTCGTCCTCGATGCGGATGCCGCCGAAGTGGCGGAAGCGATCCACGCGCGCGAAATCGACATCGCCCGCGGTCGGCTTGCCGCGCAGTTCGTCGAGGAGCATGGGGATGAAATAGAGGCCGGGCTCGATGGTGGTCACCATGCCGGGCGCGAGCGTGCGCGTCAGCCGCAGGTACGGATGGCCCTCAGGCCGCGGAATCTCGCCGCCGCTGGCATCGCGCGCAAGCCCAGCGACTTCGTGCACCTGCAAGCCGATGCCGTGGCCGAGGCCGTGCGGGAAGAATGTCGATGAAACGCCGTTCGCGACCGCCGCTTCCGCGCTGCAGCGAATGAAACCCTGGTCGCACAGCACGCCCGCGAGCGCATGGTGCGCCTCGAGATGCAGCGCGGCATAATCCTGGCCGGCGCGCACTTTCGCACAGAGCGTTTGCTGCACCGAATCGACCGCTTCGATCAAAGACTGGAATTCGGCAGCATGCGCCCCGGCGTACGTCCGCGTTATGTCGCAGGCATAGCCGTGGAAACCGGCGCCCGCGTCGATCAGGAAACTGTCGCTGCGCGCGGGCGCGTTGCGATGAAGCTCGGTGTAGTGCAGCACCGCGGCGTGTTCATTGAGGGCGACGATGTTGCCGTACGGCAGGTCGCCGTCGCCCTGACCGGCCGCCGCGCAGTAGGCGAGGTGAATGCCGAACTCGGACTCGCCACGCTCGAAGGCGTGGCGCGCGGCGACGTGCGCCCGGGCGCCGATCTTGCTCGCGACGCGCATCATCGTGAGTTCGTAGGGAGTCTTGAACGCGCGGTGATAGTGCAGGTAATCAAGCACTGCGCGTGGATTGTTCGGCACCATGTCGCCGATGGTCGCGTTCGGCTCGCCGATGACCGCAGAGCGCGCCGCTTGCGTCGGCAGGTGCGCACGCGCTTCCGCGGCAGTACGCACGATCGTCACGTCGAAATGGTCGACCCAGTACCCCGCCGGAGCGTCTGGCACCACGTGCCAGTAGTCGCGCGGTTGGTAATAGACGAGGCGCGGCCGCTGTCCCGGAGTGAACACCAACCAGCTCCAGGGCACGCGCGTCAGGGGCAGCCAGGCCTTGAAATGCGGGTTGATCCGGAACGGATAATCCTGGTCGTCCAGGAACCACGTGTGCGGCCCACCGCTGGCGACGACGAGGTGGTCGAATCCACCGACTTCGAGAGCGGCGGTCGAGCGCGCGGCCAGTTCGTCGAGATGAGCGGCGTAGAGCGACGGCAGTTGATGTTCAGGCACGCGCGCATCCTCGGATCCAATGCGCAATTGTGCCGCACCCTGGCTGCGCCGTCGCGGCACGCAGCCGGCGTGTCACGCGCGTGCCGGGGATGCCGTGGTTGCGGACCGGGCGCCGCGCCTCGGATTCAGTCGCCGACGTAGGCGATCAGCCGCTCGCGGTCCTGTGGATCGATGTCGATGATGCGGAATCCGGCCCAATACTCCCCGCCGCTGCTGCTCTGCATCTGTTCGATCCACTGCTCGTGGATGCCGACTTCGATCGGCTCTTGCCCGAGCCCGTCCGGGATGCGGAACTGCACCTGGTACAGGGTGTCCGCCTGCACCGGGCCATGCAGGATCAGCATGACGCCATCGTGCGAAAGGTTGCCGACGATGCCCATGATTTCGCCGGTCATCATGTCGACTACTGAGAGACGGTCGCCGACGGGTTTGCGGGTAGCGCGACGCCGGTCGTTCATGCGCCGGCGGCCGCTGCCACGTCAGGCTTGCGGCCAAAAGCGGTCGTCGACTTGAGGCTCGTCACCAGTGCGTTCCACCGGCGCTCGAGCAACGACTGCGGATTCGCCTCGATCACGCTCACGTTGCCGCGTGTGAGTTCACGCGCCAGCTGATCGAGCGTGCGCTCCTCGGTGCGCGCACCGCGCTGATTGACGAAGAGGCAATTGCCGCTGAGGGTCGAATACCAGGCCAGCTTGCGGCGCACCGTGAGTCCCTGCTGATTGATCTTGAATTCGAACCATGTTCCGAATGGCAGTGTCAGGAGATTGTGACGAGCACGTTTTTCCTCTTCGGTGAGCGGTGCCGCGTGTACCGCCGCTGCGACAGGAACGACGCTCGGCGCAACTGCCGACGGCACAGGCGTCGCGCCGCCCGCCGTCGAATCGACGCCGAGTCGCGAGCGCGCCTTGAGGCGGATGGTCAGCTCGGTGACAGACGTCGGATCGGAGTCCTGTTCCGGCGCGTCCTTGAATAGGCGGGACGTGAGCGCAACAGTGTCCCTGTCGTGATAACCGATCTGCTTGAGGCCGCTTTCGACCTCTTCGCGCAGGGCCTGCGTCTCGGGCGTCGCCGGCAAAACGTTGGTGCTTGACTGGTTCAGCATCTCGATCAGTCGATCCGCGATGCTGACCCTCCGCCGGTAGATCTCGCTTGATTCCGTATGACGCAGGATCGTGAGCGCCAGCACGTCGGCCCAGGCCTGCTCCAGCAGCGTTCGAAGCAGGGCAGGCGGACTGTGCCGTGCCACGCGCTCGTCGATCGCGAGCGTCGCCGCGGCGCGCGCAGACTCCAGTTTCTCGCGGCCCTTGGCGGCTTCGACGTGGCGCCGCTCCGCGACTTCGGACTTGCGCACCAGCGTGCCGATCTGGCGCGACAGGTCGCCGGAAAGGTCCTCGAACACGCGCACGTCGCCTTCGAACTCGACATTGGCGCGGTCCACCACCGATTGCATGCGCTCGACGAGATTGCGGTCGTCGGACTCTTCGTCGAGCCAGTAATGGCTGGCCTCGGCGACACTGTTGAGCAGTTGGCGCGCCGGATGCTCGG
>JBKJSW010000133.1:0-2744 GCA_046595765.1 Ahniellaceae bacterium | reverse complement strand
CATTTCGGCGTTGGGCAGGCTCAGCGCCCTACGGCCTCGTCTGCGGCTCGCTCACTTCGTCGCGACACGAAGGGCGCTGCAATGGCGACATGTCGTCGCCCATGCTTGCCGCCCTGTTTTTCCTCTGCAGCCTGTCACTGTCGGCGGCGCCCCTGACAAAAGCCGGGTCAGAGTCGGCTTTCCTCGCAGGGCTTTGACTTTCGCGGCCTGCCGATTCTCTGCGGGCCAGCTACTCGGCCCAACTGGGCTTCGATCGATACGCGAAAGTGATCCGAGCCGTAGGCGTGCTGGCGCTGCACGTGCTGGCGGATGGCCTCCAATTCCATGGGGTCCAACGTTTGCATGACCAACGCTCGGTAGGCATGTTGGCGTTGCGTCGAGTCGATGGAAAGCGCCACGTAATCCGGGTGCGGTGAAACCGATGGGTCGTGCTGACCGTATGCATTTCTTCTATGGCTCGACCAAGGGTAGTCGCGCGGGTCGGCGACCATTGCGGCACGCAGGGGATTAAGCTCGATGTAGCGGTAGCAATGCAGCAGGTAGTCGCCGACATCGACCGGGCAGGACTTGTACCGGCCTTCCCAGAGCGTTCCTGTCCGATGATGGCGGTCGTTGATGTAGCGAACGTAGCGCCGCCCCAGCGATTGCATCACGCGCGCCACGGCACCCGGGACTGCCGGGGTCACTAGCAGATGGACGTGGTTGGTCATCAGGACATACGCATGCACGGCGCAGTTTTCGCGTCGCGCCAGTTCACGCAGGTCGGCTTGATAGCGGAGATAGTCGCCTTCGACGTAGAAGCAGGGCTGTCGATCGTTGCCACGCTGGATGACATGTTGCGGGACGCCGGGCAGATCCAGTCGCGTAGGGCGAGGCATGGGGAATGGCCGTGCGAGGATATGCCGATGCTGCTCTGCCGACCGGCATCCGTCGTGAGGCAGATACCTCGTGCAGGGGTAGGAAAAGTCCACTCTGACCCGGCTTTTCCTTCCTGACCCGGCTTTTCCTTCGGCTTTTTCCGACCCGGCTTTTTCCGTCGACAAGCAGTGAAGCTCGGGCTACGCTCGACTCACAACCTGGGGAGGAAAATTATGAAGGCTAAAACAATGCTGATAGTTGCGACTTGCGCGTTGGCGGGTTGCGCAAGCAGTTCAAAGGAAATCCGGGCGTCATATGTGTCGCCCATGACCTACGAGAACTTCACTTGCTCGCAGCTCAAGGAGGAGAACCAGCGAATTCAAAGCCGGATCAACGAAGTGTCTGGCAACGTTGATCAAAGAGCCTCAGGTGACAAGGCCAAGATGGGTGTCGGCCTCGTGTTGTTTTGGCCTACGCTTTTCTTCTTGAAGGGAGACGGTCCGGAGGCTCAGGAGCTCGCTCGCTTGAAGGGAGAGCATGATGCGTTGGAGCAGTCGCATATCAAAAAGAACTGCTCATCGGTATAGCGCTCGACCAGTCGCCGGACGTACTGGCGAATGTTGCGAGGATCAAGCGCCGTCGCTTTGACGGCGCCGATGGTAGCGGCGTGCTGGGGCCAAATTAGGGCGCTCACCGCACCGCTTCCTCCAGTTCATGCAGGTCGCGCGGCTCGTGAGGACGGACTGTGCGGGCAACCCCGCGTCCGTCCCGAAGCAGGACCAGCGTCGGCCAGAGTCTGACGCCGAAGGCGTGAGCGCGGGTACGGCCGCGACCATCCTCGATGCGGAGATGCGGGATCGTTCCGGCCTTGCGGATCCACGCATCCACCGCCGACCACGCGGCCACGTAGAACAAAAGCCGGGTCAGAGTGGACTTTTCCTTGTGGTGTCGAAAGCAGCAGCGGTGAGCGATGCCATTCGGCTTCGGGCAAGCCCAGCGCCCTCCGGCCTTGTCCGCGGCTCGCTCAATTCATCGCGACACGTGCGGCGCTGCAATGGCGGCTTGCCGTCGTCAACTTTTGCCGCCCTGCTCCTCCTCTGCAGCGTGTCATTGTCGGCGACTTCCCTGTTGCCTCAAGAGTCACCCATGCGCCTGCTCGTCAGTTTCGACAACGGCCCTGAAGAACCACGCTGGGTAGCGGTCAACGACGGCGTGATGGGCGGGCGCTCGAGCGGGGGTCCGCTGGTGGCGGGCGGACAGCTGCAATTCTCCGGTGCGCTCTCGCTCGAGAACAACGGCGGTTTCTCTTCGGTGCGCAGCGTGGGTCGCGACTTCGACCTCAGCGACGCTACCGCCGTGGTGCTGCGCGTGCTTGGCGACGGGCGTCGCTACCAGTTGCGCCTGGCCACGGATGCGCGGTACCGGGGCGTCGCGATCTCGTTCGGTGCAGAGTTCGATACGCGCGCGGGCGAATGGATGGACGTGCGCGTGCCACTGGACTCGTTGCAGCCAACGGTGCGCGGCTCCACCCTCACGTGCCCGACGATGGATGCAACTCAGGTGCGTGAACTTGGCCTGCTGATCGCGGACAAGCGCGAAGGCGCGTTTGCGCTGACGGTGGACTGGATCGCGGTGGAGTAAGAAAAGCCGGGTCAGAGTCGACTTTTGCAGCCTGTGTTCGGCCCACATCTGCCGGCGCAGCGAGGGAACTCCACGTTGGCCCTCAAATGATGCATGGCTGCAGCGACTGCGCCGTCTTGACGCCACGTTGCGACCGTAGGCCGCATGCTCATCTGCCCATCCGGAGCCATGCCATGAAGACCGCTACATGGAAAGATACCGTCGTGGCCCGCAGCGATGACACCGTGGTGGTTGAGAACAACCAT
>JBKJSW010000379.1:0-2778 GCA_046595765.1 Ahniellaceae bacterium | reverse complement strand
AAACCGGCGACGGCGACCATCGGCAGCTGCATGAAACTGATTGGCGTCAGCGCCGAGATCTCGCCCAGCCGGAAAGCGCGCGTCCACAGCATGTGGCCGGCGGTGCCGAACGCTCCGGTGATCATCACCCAGAGCCAGCCCGCCGGGGTTGGCCACTCCCACACCCACAACGCGGTCGGCAATGACAGCGGGACCCAGAGCAGCGTGGTCATGAGCACGATCGCGTCCGGCTGCTCGGTGCGCGACAAGTACTTGATGCTTATGGCGGTGCACGCGCTGAGGACAGCGCCCAGTAGCGCCGCGATCACCCCGGGCGTCAATTCCACGAAACCTGGCCGCACGATCAGGAGGACGCCGGCAAATCCGATGATCACCGCGCTCCAGCGGCGCGCGCGCACCGTCTCGCCGAGCGCGAACACCGCGCCGATCGTCACGAACAGCGGGGTCGAGTAGGACAACGACACGGCCTGCGCCAGCGGCAACTGCGAAATTGCCCAGAAGCCGCAGAGCATCGACATGAGTCCGATCACGCAGCGCGCGAAATACAGCGGAAGCTTGCGCGTATGCAGCAGTTTCGGCCCGTGTTTCAGCAGCAGGGGCAGGGCGAACAACAGCCCGAAGAAATTGCGGAAGAAGGCCACCTCGAAGGCGTGCAGTTCCTGCGTCGCCAGGCGAATCGTGATGGTCATGAAGCCGAACATCACTGTGGCGGCCAGCATCAACGCGGCCGCACGGAGTGGCGCGTTCCCGGGGTTGGAGAGGCTGGCAGCCGTGCTTCGCGTGCTCATCCGTGCTGCAGGCGTCGCATGAGGCCACGCACCACGCCTTGCACACGAGCGCGAGAGGCCATCACGCGACGGGTCGGCGCCGGATGGGCGTCGCTTTCGATCACGAGCACGTCGAGGTCGTGCCGGAGTCGCCCGAGCAGGTACTCGTTCTCGTCGATGAGGATCGCGACGAGATCGGATTCGGCGGGATGCGCGCGCGCAGCGATCACCAGCAGGTCGCCTTCGGCAATGCCAAAGTGCGACCAGCGACCGCCTTCAACGGTCAACAGGAAACCTTCGGCGTCGGGGCCCAGCCAGGCCGGGACGTTCAGCGCTTCGTAGCGGCCCAGCGGTTGCAATCTTCCGGTGTCGTTGATGCGCCCGAGCAGGGGCAACCTGGACTCCTTCACCTCTGTCGGTCGTCGCAGGCGCACGCCGCGTTGCTTGCCGAGCATCGGTTCAACGAGCCCGGCTTCGATCAATGCACTGACCTGCTTGTGCAGGGAGCCACGCGACACCAGCCCGAGTTCCGCGCAGAGTTCTGCCAGCGTCGGCGGCCTCGCTCCCGTCGCGGCGCGCGTCCGCAAGTGCTCCAGCAGGTGCTCCTGACGACGCGTCAGCGCGACGCTTCCCTCCGAGCCGACGGGCAACGCTGCGCGGCCACGCATTCTGGAAGCCCTGGCCGGGGATATTCGCTGGGGCGTGGACCCGGGTTCGGCGGGCCCGGCGGAGATGTCCGCGATAGCGAAGGCCTGCTGCGAGTTGCCTGGCTGCCCGACCGAAAGGTTGCCGGCGGCATCGTCCGGACGGGTGGACCAGAGGTCGAGCTGGGGCGCTTCACGCTTGCGGCGGCGCGATGACGGCGCAGGGGGTGATGCGACTCCAGGCGGATCGGTCGGCTGCATGCTGAAAACCGATACGAAACGAACGGGGAGCATCGTAACCCTGGCGCACGTTCGTCGCTAGGCTTTTTCGCTCGCGCTCAGTCGCAGGGCCAGGCGTGCGAAACGTCCGCGCGCATCGATTGCCACCAGTTCGCGCGGTCCAAACCCTGGCAAGGACAGCACCACCGCCGCGTTTCCAGAGCTGTGCGCGACCCAAACTCCATCGAGCAACCAAGTCACCTGTCCGGTCGCGCCCAGTGCCCGCAGTTCAATGCGCGGCGCCGCGCCCCCCGGAGCGCGGCGAAGGTCGGCATCCTGGGCAAGCCCCTCGATGACCAGCGCCTCGAACGGTGCGTCGGCGCAATTCGTCCTGTCCGCGAGCGCTGCCCGCGAGGAAGTGACCAGCCAGGGGTCCAGGTGGACGGGCCACGACGCGGAGCGCTTCGCGGGCTTGTCATCCGCAATGCAACGGGTGTCGGCAAGCGATCGCGCCATGCTGTCGCCGTACATGGGCAGCGTCGGCGGTGCCACGGAATCCAGCAACCATGCATCGAATTCGCGCAGGCAGTCGCCAGGGGCGGTGTCTTCGAGGCGCCGACCGAGTGGCCAGCAAACGCGTGCGAGTTCGACGCTGGGGGGTCGAGGCAGCGGCCGCGTTGTGCGAGGCAATCCATCGGCTATGGCAAACAACAGTGGCAGCGCCGTCACCGCGCCGTAGTGGCCCGGCAACGGGGAGCCGTCCGGTCGTCCGATCCAAACACCGATGGTGTGCTCGGGGGTGGTTGCCATGGCCCATGCGTCACGGAAACCGAAACTCGTGCCGGTTTTCCAGGCGAGGTTGGGTCTTTGCCGAAGGTCGAGTCCGAGCAAGGCGTCGCCGGGGCGCACGTGAGCGGCGAGGATTTCGCGCACGATCCATGCCGAACCTGCACTCAGCAGGCGCCGTTGCCGCAACGGCTGCGAGGCCAGCAAGCGAGGGGTGCCGCCGAGACCTCCGCTGCCCAGCGCGCGATAGGCGCCTGCAAGTTCTTCGAGCGTCGTTGCGGTGCCGCCCAGCGCGCTGGGCAGCGGAGGTCTCGGCGGCACCCCTCGCTTGCTGGCCTCGCAGCCGTTGCGGCAACGGCGCC
>JBKJSW010000371.1:0-4104 GCA_046595765.1 Ahniellaceae bacterium | reverse complement strand
CGACGGCTCGGACTACATCCGCGACTACCGCAGCTTCCTCGACGCTGTCGCCGCGACGGGTTGATGGCGCCAGCCGGCGACAGCCGCCCATTCCTGCGTTTCGTCATCGTCGGTGCGCTCAACACGGCGCTGACCTTCGGGATCTACGTGGTGCTGGTGCACTTCCTCCACTACCAGCTCGCTTACGCGATCTCCTACGTCGCGGGCATCGCGCTGCAGTTCCTGCTGCACAGCCGCTTCGTCTTTCGCGTGCCCCTGCGTGTCGTCAACCTGGTCGGCTATCCCCCGATCCACGTGGTGCTCTATGCTTTCGGCGCCGCGCTGCTATACGTGCTGGTGGCGCGCATGGGCATGAATCTGCGCATCGCGCCTTTGCTGGTTATCGTGTCCAGCGTGCCGTTGTCCTTCGCGCTCACACGTGCCTGGCTCGTCCGGGGCAAACGGCAAGTGCAACCCATGCAGATCGCTGCGTTGCACTATTCAGGGACGCAGGAAGGCGTAGTGTTCTCGCTGGTCATCCCCGCGTTCAATGAAGCATCCCTGCTCCCGCGCCTGCTCGATTCCGTCGATGCCGCGCGCGCGCGTTTTCGCGGTGGCGCCATTTCGGTGCAGGTGATCGTCGCCGACAACGCGTCGACCGATGCCACGGCTGACACCGCGCGGGCGCGTGGATGCACGGTGGTGGCGGTTAAAAAGCGCTGCATCGCGGCCGCACGCAATGGCGGCGCGGCGCATGCGCGGGGCACCCATGTTTGTTTCGTCGATGCGGACATGCGTGTCCACCCTGAGACCTTCAACGTGATCGCCGACACCCTCGCGGACGGGCGCGTCGTCGCGGGTGCCACGGGTGTCACGCTGGAGCGCTGGTCGCCGGGGATCGCGTTGACCTGGATGGCGATGGTGCCAGTGCTCCTGCTGACCCGGGTCGACACCGGCGTGGTGTTCTGTCGACGGGTCGACTTCGTGGCGATCGGCGGCTACGACGAGTCGCGCCTGTTCGCGGAAGACGTTGACTTTCTTTGGCGCCTGCGCAGGCTGGGCAGGGCGCGCGGGCAACGGCTCGCGCGCGCCACGCGCGCCAAAGCCATTGCGTCGATGCGCAAGTTCGACAAGTACGGGGACTGGCATTACTTCACCGAAATGCCGCGTCTCGGATGGCGCATGCTGCGCGATCCAGCCTCCCGCAGCGAATTCGTGACCCGCTACTGGTACAACGATCGCTGATCAGGTGCGACGCGATGGACGAGATTCGCCGCGAGAAACAAGGCATTCACCTTGATCCCGCGGCGAGCCTTCCTTACTTCAGTTGCAGCTCCCGGATGATCTCGCTGCCCAGGATCTCGCGCATCTTGCCGCGCGCAGCCGACGCTTCGTTCGCCTGGGCGCGGTTCATGCCCAGCACCTTGCTGGACACCGGCTCGGTCTTGTCGGCCAGTCCGTCCATGCTCGCCATATTGGGATACGTCACGACCAGATAGAGATCCGGCTCGCTCGGCGAGCGCGCAGCCGCGTCGTAGACCGCAAACCCGGAGATGATCCCCGCTTCCTTCTGGGCATCCATCAAAGGTTTGTAGGACTTGCTCAGGAACGACATGTAATTATCGTATTGCCCATCCATGATTTTCACGGAGGTGACAACGGAAACCGGGCCTTCGGTATAGGGCCGCGGCTCCTGAGCGGAGACTGTGGCGGCGAACGTAAGCAGAGCGGCGAGCACGACAAGCAGTCGATTCATGGCTTTCCCCGTGTTGTGGAGCGTCAACCGGACATATTCCGGCTGGTTTAACGCTACGCCGACATTCCAATTGGGTCAATAATTTGTGAGCCAGTTCACATTTATGTTGGGATCGGAAATGCTCAACGTCGCCTCGGTTCCGCGTCTCAGGATGGAACCGCATGCTGCAGCGCGCGCGCGTGATGCGCGATGTGTTCGCCGATGAAGCTCGCGATGAAATAGTAGCTGTGGTCGTGGCCCGGCTGCATGCGCAGCGTCAGCGGATGGCCGGCCCGCGCGCAGGCATCGCGCAGCAGGCCGGGCCGCAGCTGCGTTTCAAGGAATTCGTCGGCGTCGCCCTGGTCGATCAGTAGCGGCAGTCGCTCCCGAGCCCGGAGAATGAGTTGCGTGGCGTCCCAGTCGCGCCACGCGTCGCGATCCTCGCCGAGATACGCGCCAAACGCTTTCTGACCCCACGGCACCTGGCTCGGCGCGACGATCGGTGCGAACGCCGACACGCTGCGATAGAGTCCGGCACTACGCAGCGCGATGACCAGAGCGCCGTGCCCACCCATCGAGTGGCCGCTGATCGCGCGCGCGGCGTTGGCAGGGAAGTTCCGTTCGATCAGCCCAGGCAATTCCTCCACGATGTAGTCGCACATGCGGTAGTGCGTCGACCAGGGAAGCTGCGTCGCGTTGACGTAGAAGCTGGCGCCCAATCCCAGGTCGTACCCCGCCGCATCGGCAACGCCTGCGCCGCGCGGGCTGGTATCGGGTGCGACCAGTATCAGTCCATGCACGGCCGCATGGCGCTGCGCACCGGCCTTGGTGATGAAGTTCTGTTCGGTGCACGTGAGTCCCGAAAGCCAGTACAGCACAGGGCACGGGGCGTGCTGCGCTTGCGGCGGCAGATAAATGCCGAAACGCATGTCGCAGCCGAGCGTCGTGGACGCATGCTGCCACACCTCCTGGTGCCCGCCGAAACATGCGTGGCTTTCAATTCTTTGCATAGGGGATCCCTCTGCCGTCGACCGTCTACAAGACACTGGTTTGCGCCAGTTGGGGAAACGCCCGAATCAGAAATGGATGACGGTGCGGATCGACTTGCCTGCGTGCATGAGGTCGAAGGCTTCGTTGATGCGTTCCAGGGGCAGTGTGTGGGTGATGAAGGAATCGAGATCTATCTCGCCGCGCATCGCCTGCTCGACCATGCCGGGCAGCTGCGTACGCCCCTTGACCCCGCCGAATGCCGAGCCACGCCAGACGCGTCCCGTGACCAGCTGGAATGGGCGCGTCGAGATCTCCTGGCCAGCGCCCGCCACGCCGATCACGATGCTCTCGCCCCAGCCCTTGTGGCAGCACTCGAGCGCCGCACGCATCACCTTGACGTTGCCGATGCATTCGAAACTGTAGTCGACGCCGCCTTCGGTCATCGCGACGATCACGTCCTGGATGGGTTGATCGTGGTCCTGCGGATCGACGCAGTCGGTGGCGCCCATCGCGCGCGCCAGTTCGAACTTGCCGGGATTGTTGTCGATCGCGATGATGCGCGCCGCGCCGGCCTGCACGGCGCCCTGGATAACGGCGAGGCCGATGCCGCCAAGCCCGAACACAGCGACGGAGGAGCCCCGCTCGACCTTCGCCGTGTTGTGCACCGCGCCGATGCCGGTGGTGACGCCGCACCCGAGCAGGCACACTTTCTCGAGCGGCGCCGCGGAATTCACGACCGCAAGCGACACTTCCGGCACCACGGTGTATTCGCTGAAAGTGCTGCAACCCATGTAGTGATGGATGGCCTGGCCGTTGTACGAAAATCGCGAGGTGCCGTCTGGCATCAAGCCCTTGCCCTGCGTCGCGCGTACCGCCTGGCAGAGATTGGTCTTGCCCGACAGGCAGAATTTGCACTGGCGGCATTCCGCCGTATACAGCGGAATAACATGATCGCCCGGCTTGACGCTGGACACGCCCTCGCCGATTTCGACGACGATGCCGCCCCCTTCGTGTCCGAGCACCGACGGAAAAATCCCTTCGGGGTCTTCACCACTGAGCGTGAACGCGTCCGTGTGGCAGACGCCAGTGGCGACGATGCGCACGAGCACCTCGCCCGCGCGCGGGGGTGCCACGTCGATTTCCACTACCTCGAGCGGCTGGCCCGCTGCGAAAGCCACGGCGGCACGACTCTTCATTTCAACTCCGACTCATCGCGAATGCTGGAATGATAGTTCGACAAGCGGCAGCATCGCCCTCGGAATTCGACGCCAGGTCACGGCACAGGTGACCAGGAACTGCAGCGTCCGGTAGAGCGTCGCCGAGTCGCTCCAGTTGTTCGGTCATCTGCACCCGCCTGCGTCCATTGACGTGGTCGCTGCAAGGCAGATTGAAGTCGGTCA